>NZ_JBIRJC010000002.1:391430-477511 GCF_044329365.1 Kitasatospora sp. NPDC017646
GTGCGGGTGGTGGGGCGTGGGGGGGCCGCCCTCCCCCCCCCCTGGTTTGGGGGGGGCTCCTCTCACCGGCCGCCCCGCGCCCCGCGGGGGCGCCGGCCCCCCGGGCCGAGGGGGCTCTTGTGCGCGGGAAACCGGCGGGTCCGACTTCCTGCGGCCCCTCGGATTCCCGAGGGGCCGCAGGGGCCGGCCCGCTCGTCGTCCTGTTTCCAGGTCGAATGCCCCAAGGACCGGCGGGAGATCAGTGCGCCGTCCAGCCGCCGTCGATGGGGAGGCTGGCGCCGGTGATGTAGGCGGCGGGTGGGGTGCAGAGCCAGAGGGCGAGTTGGGCGACTTCGGCGGGTTCGATGAGGCGCTTGACGGCGGTGCGGTCGAGCATGACGCGTTCGACGACCTCGTCCTCGGGGATGCCGTGGGCCAGCGCCTGGGCGGCGATCTGCTTCTCCACCAAGGGGGTTCGGACGTACCCCGGGTTGAGGCAGTTGCTGGTGACGCCGTGCGGGGCGCCCTCCAGGGCGACGGTCTTGCTGAGGCCCTCCAGGGCGTGCTTGGCGGTGACGTACGCGGACTTGAAGGCGCTGGCGCGCAGGCCGTGGACGGAGGAGACGTTGACGATCCGGCCCCACTGCCGCTCGTACATGTGGGGCAGCGTGCGGCGCAGGATGCGGAACGGGGCCTCGACCATGACGCGTTGGATGAGGGTGAAGCGCTCGACGGGGAACTCGTGCACGGGCGCGACGTGTTGGAGGCCGGCGTTGTTGACCACGATGTCGGCGTCGGCCGGCAGGGCGTCCACGGCCTCGGCGTCGGCGAGGTCCGCGACGATCGCGTGCCCGCCGATCCGGTCCGCGAGGTCCCGGGCCGGGCCTGCCGCGAGGTCGACGACGTAGACCCGGGCGCCGGCCCCGGCGAGGGCTTCGGCACAGGCCCGGCCGATGCCGGAGGCGGCCCCGGTGACCAGGGCCGTGCGGCCGTCGAGCGGGCGGGCGGAAGAGGTGTCCATGGCCGAGAACGGTAGGAATCCGGCGGCGCGGCTCCCATGTGGCGGACCGACACAGCAGGCCCGTCGGCCATGGCGGCAACCACTACGAGCCTCGATCGACGGTTCGACCCCGGAAGGCCAAACCCATCCTGACCTCGCTTCCCCACAATGGGCGCGGTTGCTTCACCCGTTCGGAGGATTGCTCGGTCAGATCCACCCATAGCGCCCGAATGCTCGCTACATTCACGCCGATTCCCGACAGGGGGCGCCGCCCCGGGCGAGCCGAAGTGCTGGTGGAGCCCGGTGCGACGTCCGAGAGGTGTTGACTGACATGCCCCAACGGCCTGCAACCGACAGCCCGGCGTACGGACCGCTCGACCCGCTCGGCCAGCGCCGAGGCCCGGTCGGCCGGGCCCTTCCGGACGCCCCCGACGCCCTGACCGCCGACACCCTGACCGGCGACACGCTGACCGCTGACAAGCTGACCGCGGACGCCCCGACCGCCGACGAACTGCGGCTGCCCGCGCAGGCCACACCCGCCCGGCACGAAGCCACCGCCGCCCCCGCGACCACCAGCGGCCACGGCAGCCACACCGGCCACTCCGGCCACTCCGGCCCGACGCCGCAGAACGGCCAGCTCGCCGCCCTGATCGAGGAGGCCGGCTTCTCGCACGCCGGACTGGCCCGCCGGGTCGACCAGCTCGGCCTGGAGCACGGCCTCGACCTGCGCTACGACAAGACCTCGGTCACCCGCTGGCTGCGCGGACAGCAGCCCCGCGGCGCCACCCCGGCGCTGATCGCCGAGGTCTTCACCCGCCGCCTCGGCCGCCGCCTCACCGCCCAGGACCTCGGTCTGGACGCCTGCGCCCCGGTCTACGCGGGCCTGGAGTTCGCCGAGACCCCGCAGGAGGCGGTGGACATCGTGGCGAGCATGTGGCGCAAGGACAACGGCCCCCAGTCCGAGCTGCGCCGGATCGCCTTCACCCCGGCCGGCCTGGTCGTCCCCAGCCGGGACTGGCTGATCGGCCGCACCGACGAGCGGGTCGCCCGGGACGGCTCCACCCTGGCCCGCCCGGACGCCGCCGGTCCACCCGGCACCGCCGCGGCACCGGCACCCACCGCCCCGGGCGCGCCCGTCCTGGGCCCGGCGCGAACCCAGCCCGTCGGCGGCCCGGGAGCCCTGGGAGCCCCGGGCACCCCCGGCGCCCGCAGCACCGCCGGAACCACCGGCACCGCCGCGACCATCGGCCGGGTGCCCACCCAGAGCCGCCGCCCGCCGGCCGTCGTCGAGCCGCCGTACACCGACCCGACCCGCGAGGCCCGCCCCGCCCTGCGGGTCGGCCGCGGCGACATCGCCGCCATCCGCGCCGTCGGCGACCTCTTCCGCGCGCTCGACCACGCCTACGGCGGCGGCCACGCCCGCCAGGCGCTGGTCCGCTACCTGGAGAGCGAGGCCGAGCCGATGCTGCGCGGCCGCTACGGCGAGCAGATCGGCCGGGCCCTGTTCGGAGCCGTCGCCGACCTGACCAGGCTGGCCGGCTGGACGTCCTTCGACATCGCCGCGCACGGCCTCGCCCAGCGCTACTTCGTCCAGGCGCTGCGCCTCTCCCAGGCTGCCGGGGACCGCGCGCTCGGCGGCTACGTCCTGGTGACGATGAGCCAGCAGGCCGTCCACCTGGGCCACGGCCGGGAGGCCGTCCAGCTCGCCCGGGTCGCCCAGCAGGGCGTCGGCACCGCCGTCCCGCCGGTGGTCCAGTCGCTGATGCACGCCGCCGAGGCGCGCGGGCACGGCCTGCTGGGCGACGTCCGCTCCTGCACCACCGCGCTGGTACGGGCCGAGCGCTCGCTCGCGGCCTCCCGGACGGGCGACGAACTGCCCTCCTGGGCGCGGTACTTCGACGAGGCCCAGCTCTCCGACGAGTTCGCCCACTGCTACCGCGACCTCCAGCAGTGGCGCACCTGCGCGCAGCACGCCGAGAAGTCGCTGCGGCTGCGCTCGCCCGCCTACGCGCGCAGCCGGATCTTCTGCCGGCTGGTGCTGGCCACCGCCCGGCTCGGCATGGGGGACCTCGACGAGGCCTGCACCACGGCCACCGACGCGCTGCGGGCGGCGGGGGAGATGCGCTCGGCCCGCTCGCTGGAGTACGTCCGGGACTTCCACCGCCGCCTCACCCCGTACCGGGGCAGCCAGGTGGCCCGCGCCTTCGAGGAGACGGCCCGCCAGGCGGGCGTGATCTGAACCGCGCCCTGCCGCCCGAAGGGCAACCGGGCCGGGAGCCCACCAGCTCTCGGCCCGGACCCCCGGGCGCCCCGGCACCCCGTCGGTCCGTCGCCGCGGCGGACCGCCCGCGTGCCCGCACCGGTCGGAGAAGTGCCCGGAGCACCGCCGGGAGCACCGGCCGGATCAGCGCGCGGAGCACCACCTGATGACCAGTCCGGTGAAACCGGCGCCCTTCAGGCCGCAGCCTCCGCCTCCCGCGAACCGGCCGGCAGCCCCAGGTCGCCCAGCACCGCCTGCGCCGCCCGCCGGCCGGAGACCAGCGCGCCCTGCACCGTGCTGGTGTCCCGGTGGTCCCCGGCGACGTACAGCCCGGCCAGCAGCCGCACCGGGCGGCGGGGGTTGTGCGGCGGCGGCATCGCGGGCAGGGCGTCCGGGACGTGCCGCACGCTGAGGAACTGCCAGTCCGCCGTCGAGGTGCCGTACAGCTCGGCGAGCCGGGCCCGGACGGCCGGTTCCAGCCCGGCCGGGCCGCCCGCGTCGAAGGAGCGCCGGCCGAGCACGGTGGTGGCGACCAGCGACTGTCCGGCCGGGGCGTAGGACGGGTGCAGCTCGCTGAGCACCAACGAGTGCGAGACCAGCGGTGGGTGCCCGTTCGGGCGGTCGGCGTCGAGCAGCAGGACGGCCTCGTTCAGTGGGGCGCGGTCGGCGGCGTGGAAGAAGGTGGTGACGGGGTGGAAGTCCGGCAGCCTTAGCCCTGGCAGCAGTTCGGCGGCGGAGCGGGAGTCGGTGGCGACCACCACGGCCTGGGCGCCGATCCGTCCGTGGGCGAGGGTCTCCACGCCGTCGGCGCCGATCGAGGTGACCTGCACCCCGGTCCGTACGGTGCCGGCGGGCAGTGCGGCGGCCAGTTGGGCAGGCACGGCCGCGATCCCGTCGGCGGGCAGACAGAGCCGGCCGCGCGCGTACGAGCGCAGCACCAGGCCGGCGATCCGGCTGCTGGTGCCGAGGGCCGGATCGCTGAGCAGGGCGCTGAGCAGCGGGCGCAGGAAGCCGTCGATGCTGCGCGGGGAGAGTCCGTGGCCGGTCAGCGCGCGGGCGGTGGTGGTCTCCGGGCGGCCCGGGAGCCGGCCGACCGGGGCGGTGGCGATCCGGCCGAGCCAGCTGCCGAGGCGGGCCTTGTCCAGCGGGCTGCCGAGCGGGGCCCGGAGTGCGGCCTGCCGGGCGGCGGTGAGCTGCGGGTCCCCGGCACGGTAGCGGCGGCCGGCGCTGTGCACGAGCACGCCGGGAGCGAGCGGGCGCAGGTCCAGGCGGTCGAGGTCGAGCGCCCGGCGCAGCTCGGGGAAGGCGGTGTTCAGCAGGTGGCTGCCGTCGTCGAGGCGGAAACCGTCCACTGCGCGGGTGGCCATGCGGCCGCCGATCCGGTCGGTGGTCTCCAGGACCTGAACGGTGAGGCCGCGGCCGGTGAGTGCGCGGGCGACGGCCAGGCCCGCGAGTCCGGCACCGACCACGACGACGTCCGGGTCGGACGGTCGCCGGGCGCGGCGGGTGAAGTCGTACGTGGGCACTGGGGTGCTCCCTCCCTGGTCCCGGGGCTCCGGCCGACGCAGGCAGCGGGGTGCCGGGACACGGTCCGAGGAAGGTGATGCCCAGTCAGTGTGACCATCAGACAAGCACGATGGGCTCGATGCGGGGGTCGGAAGGGGTTGTGCGGCACCGGGCGGGGGCGCGGTCACGGACAGTGCGCCGTGGCGGCCGGGTTGCCGGGCAGACGGGCGCGCACGGTCACCGGGGGCGTGCGACGCGCCCGCCGTGTGCTCCCGTGCGCCCCCTCCCGGAGACCCCTCCGGCTCCGCCCGGCATATGCCCCTGGCCAGGGCGAATGCCGTAGCGGGACTACGCAGGAAGGACCGTCACGGTGCCGCCCGGCAGCGCTTCGTGAAGCGACTCACGAAGCACTTCGCGCCGGGCCTGGCACGGTGCCGCCCGGAGTCGCCTCACAGCGCCGCCCGCACCGCCGAGTCCAGGTCGGGGTGCGCGAACCGGAAGCCCGCGTCCAACAGCCGCCGCGGCACCACCCGGTGGCTGCCGACCACCTCGACGGCCAGCTCCCCGAGCACCACCTCCAGCACGGCCTCCGGCACCGGGAACGGCGTCGGCCGCCGCAGCGCCCGGCCGATCGCCGCGGTCAGCTCCGCGTTGGTGGCCGGTTCCGGCGCGGTGAGGTTGAAGGCGCCGGAGAGGTCCTCCCGGTCGATCAGGAACCGCAACGCGGAGACCTCGTCGGCCAGCGAGATGTAGCTCCAGTACTGCCGGCCGCTGCCGAGCCGCCCGCCCAGACCCAGCTTGAACAGCGGGAACAGCCGTCCGCCCGCCCCGCCCGCGGCGGAGAGCACCATCCCGGTGCGCGGGTGGACGACCCGGATCCCGGCCCGTTCGGCCGGCCGCGCGGCGGCCTCCCACTCCAGGCAGACCTCGGCCAGGAAGTCGTCCCCGGCGGGGGAGTCCTCGTCGATCACCCGGTCGCCGGTCTGCCCGTACCAGCCGACCGCGGAGGCGCTGAGCAGGACCCGCGGCGGCTCCGCGAGCGCCGCCAGTGCCACCGCCAGCGTCTCGGTGCCGTACACCCGGCTCTCCCGGATCTCCCGCTTGTAGGAGTCCGACCAGCGGCGGTCGCCGACTCCGGCGCCGGCCAGGTGCACCACCGCCTCGACGCCGGCGAGCCCGTTCCGGTCGACCTCGCCGAGCAGCGGGTTCCAGCCGATCGCCGTGCTGCCGTCGGGCTGCGGTCCCGTCCTGGAACGGTGCCGGACCAGCCGCACCACCTCGTGGCCGTCCGCCAGCAGCGAGCGGACGAGCGCCGAACCGATCAATCCCGTGGAGCCTGTGACAGCGATGCGCATGGGCCCATCCTCGCAGTTCTCATCACCTGTCACCTTTAGCACGCGCCCCATTAGCATCACGCAGCATGACCCGCGATGACGATCTGACCATCCGCCCGGCCCGGCCCGAGGACGAGCACGGCCTCGCCGCGCTCAACCGCGCCTCCTGGTCCACCCTGTCCGACGTCTCCCCGCAGCCGGCCGCCGAGGACGGGGTCTTCGACGAGCGGCACACCCCCGAGCAGTACCTGCTCGCCGTCCTGGACGGCCGGATCGTCGGCTACGTCCGCCAGGTCCCGGCAACCCGGCTGGCCGCCAACCGGCACGTCCGGCAGATCCAGGGCCTGGCCGTCCACGACACGGTGCGCGGCCGGGGCATCGGCCGGCGGCTGGTCGAGGCGGCCTGCGCGCAGGCCCGGGCCGGGGGCGCCCGCAAGCTCGGCCTCCGGGTGCTCGGCTGGAACGCCCCGGCCCGTCGGCTGTACGAGAGCTGCGGCTTCGTGGTCGAGGGCGTGCTGGCCGAGGAGTTCCTGATCGACGGCCGCTATGTGGACGACGTCTGGATGGCCCGCCGGCTCACCGACTGAACCGGCGCCGAACCCGGACCGAAGCCGCGCCCGACCCGCACCGAACCCGCCCCGCAGAAGACTGACGCCGCATCAGGACGGGCGCTGCAGAGTCGTGACGTACCTGCCCTGTCTGGAGCGGCACGCCGCCGGGTACCGTACGCCCGTGAGCAACTCGACGCCTCCCGGGTGGTACCCGGTCCCCGGTGCGGACGGCGCGCCCGGTCACGAGCGCTGGTGGGACGGCAAGGCCTGGACCAACGACGTCCGGCCGCTCCAGGGCGGCGCCGGACAGGTCGCCGACGCGCCGACCCAGACCTGGCAGCCCCCCACGCCGCAGCACCAGCAGCAGCCCGGCCACGGCTACCCGGCGCAGAGCGGCTCACCCGCCCCCGGCTACGGCTACCCCGGCCAGGACGCGGCCCAGGGCCCCGGCTACGGCTACCCCGGCCAGGCGCCGTACCCGGGCCAGCCGCCGTACCCCGGCCAGGAGGCCTACCCGGGCGCGGCCTACGGCTACCCGCCGCCGACCGGCTCCGGGCGGAACAGGACCGGCGTGGTCGTCGGCATCACGGTCGCCGTGCTGGCGGTGGGCGGGATCATCGCCGGACTGGTGCTCAGCAACGGCGGCGACCCGAAGGCGGACCCCACCCCGAACCCCACGGTCACCGTCACCCAGAGCGACAGCCCCTCGCCGAGCCCCACCCCGACCCGGACCAGCCCGACGCCCAAGCCCGTCCCGTCCCTCAAGAGCACGGTCCCGGACCCGCAGCACGCGATCACCGTCCCGGTGTTCGACGGCTGGGACGCCGCGACCAACTCCGCCCACTCCACCGTCTACCTCGGCAGCGGCCGCTACTCCTGCGCCGACGGCAACTCCTGCATCCGCGGCCAGTTCTCGATCGAGAAGGACACCGTCCAGGGCGACACCCCCAAGGGGGCCGCCGACGCCGCGATGCCGGCCTACGCCGGGACGATCTTCAGCGGGATCACCTCCCATACCGACTCCGGCTCCGGCTACGTCAGCGTCGCCGGCGTGCTCGGCTACGCCACCCGCTGGCACGTCCGCACCTCGGACGGCACCCAGGGCTACGTGCTGCTGGCCGCCGTCCCGGCCAAGGGCGGCGGCTACGTGGTCTTCGAGGGCGGCGTGGACGACGATCCGGCCGCGCCGGACGTCTCGGTGCTGGACCAGATCCTCAAGGGCATCAAGCAGGACGGCTCCTCCGGCAGCAGCACCTGAACCGCTACTGGTCGCCGTAGCGCTCCCAGAGCTTGGGGAAGCGCTTCGCCATGACGTCCGGGTCCTCGAAGTCCAGTGGTGCCCCGGACGGCCGCCCCGCCTGCCGCCCGCCCACGTCCGGCAGCGGCAGGCCGGTCAGCTGCTCGTACGCCTCGTCGGCGGCGTAGCCGAGGTCCTCGGCCTCGCCGTCCTCCTCCTCGTCGAACTCCGGCAGCAGGTCCGCCAGGTCGTCCGGTTCGGCCAGCCCGCCCTCGAAGACCTCCCTGCCCTGGCCGATCAGCCAGCAGCGGAAGTAGTCGAAGGTCTCCTCGGAGGCGCCGTCCAGCAGCAGCTGGGCCGCGCCCCACAGGTCGTGGCGGTAGGCGCGCTGGAACCGGGCCTCGAACAGCCGGGCGAAGTCGATCACGTCGTCCGGGGTCAGCTGGACGAGGCGCTCCACCAGCCGCTCGGCCTGTTCGTCGGGATCGCCGTCGGCGGCCTCCCAGGTGTCGTCGATGATCTGCCAGAAGTCGGTCTCGTCCATCACCGCTCAAGCATCCCTGTTCCGCCGCCTCCACGCATGCCATGACCCGGCGGAAAGCGCACCCCGGAACGGCGGAACCCCGCGTCGTCCGGGGACGGCGCGGGGTTCCGTAGGCTGTGTCCAGCCGTGCTGCCCTACAGGCCGAGCTCGACCTCGAACTCGCCGGCCTCCAGGATCTCCTTGACCGCGACCAGGTAGCGGGCGGCGTCGGCGCCGTCCACCAGGCGGTGGTCGTAGGAGAGCGACAGGTAGGTCATGTCGCGGATGCCGATGGCGGTGCCGCCGTCGGCCTCGATGACCACCGGGCGCTTGACGGTGGCGCCGATGCCCAGGATGGCGGCCTGGTTCGGCGGCACGATCACGGTGTCGAACAGCGCACCGCGCGAGCCGGTGTTGCTGATGGTGAAGGTGGCGCCGGACAGCTCGTCCGGGGTGATCTTGCTGTCGCGGACCTTGGCGGCCAGCTCGGCGGTCTTCTTCGAGATGCCGGCGATGTTGAGGTCGCCCGCACCCTTGATGACCGGGGTCATCAGACCCTTCTCGGAGTCCACCGCGATGCCGATGTTCTCGGAGTCGAAGTAGGTGATGGTGCCCTCGGCCTCGTTGATCCGCGCGTTGACGACCGCGTGGACCTTCAGCGCCTGGGCGGCGGCCTTGACGAAGAACGGCATCGGGGAGAGCTTGACGCCCTCGCGGGCGAGGAAGCCGTCCTTGGCCTTGGCGCGCAGCGACATGATCTTGGTGACGTCCACCTCGACCACGCTGGTCAGCTGCGCCTGCTCGTGCAGGGCCTTCATCATGTTGTCGCCGATGACCTTGCGCATGCGGGTCATCTTGACCGTCTGACCGCGCAGGGCGGACGGCGCGGCGGCGGCCTTCGGCGCGGCGGCCGGGGCGGCAGCGGCGGCCGGGGCCGGAGCGGCCTTGGCGGCCTCCGCGGCGGCGATGACGTCCTGCTTGCGGATGCGGCCGCCGACGCCGGTGCCGGCGACGGAGGACAGCTCGACACCGTGCTCGGCGGCGAGCTTGCGCACCAGCGGGGTGACGTAGGCGTCCCCGCTGTCGGCCACCGGGGCGGCCGGAGCGGCCGGGGCGGCAACCGGGGTGGGCGCGGCCGGAGCAGCAGCCGGAGCCGGGGCCGGAGCAGCGGCGACCGGAGCCGGAGCCGGGGCGGCGGGGGCGGCCGGGGCCGGAGCGGCAACCGGAGCCGGGGCCGGAGCGGCAACCGGAGCCGGAGCCGGGGCGGCAGCCGGAGCCGGGGCAGCGGCCGGGGCGGCAGCGGCGGCACCCGGGGCACCGATCAGCGCGAGCTGGGCGCCGACCTCGGCGGTCTCGTCCTCGCCGACCAGGATCTTGACGACGACACCGGCGACCGGCGACGGGATCTCGGTGTCGACCTTGTCGGTCGAGACCTCGAGCAGCGGCTCGTCGACCTCGACCGTCTCACCCT
This sequence comes from Kitasatospora sp. NPDC017646, assembly GCF_044329365.1. Classification (NCBI taxonomy): domain Bacteria; kingdom Bacillati; phylum Actinomycetota; class Actinomycetes; order Kitasatosporales; family Streptomycetaceae; genus Kitasatospora; species Kitasatospora sp. NPDC017646. Next base: position 401,292 of record NZ_JBIRJC010000002.1, read on the forward strand.
CGGCCTTCAGCCAGCGGGTGACGGTGCCCTCGGTGACCGACTCGCCCAGCGCGGGCAGCAGCACCGGGGTGGCGTCGCCGGCCGGAGCAGCCGGAGCAGCCGGGGCCTCGGCGGCCGGAGCCGGAGCGGCGACCGGAGCCGGGGCGGCGACCGGAGCCGGGGCGGCCGGAGCGGCAGCCTCGGCAGCCGGGGCGGCGGCAGCGGCCGGGGCGCCCGAGCCGTCGTCGATGACCGCCAGCTCGGCGCCGACCTCGACGGTCTCGTCCTCGCCGACCTTGATCGAGGAGAGGATGCCGGAAGCCGGAGCCGGAATCTCGGTGTCGACCTTGTCGGTCGAGACCTCGAGTAGCGGCTCGTCGACCTCGACACGCTCACCCTCGGCCTTCAGCCAACGGGTGACGGTGCCCTCGGAAACGCTCTCGCCCAGCGCGGGCAGTGTTACTGAGACCGCCATGGTTTCAGCGACTCCTATCAAGTCTTGCGTACGGGAAGTACTGGAAACGGGGGGTGGTGGGCGCGATCAGTCGTGCGCGTGCAGCGGCTTGCCGGCCAGCGCCAGGTGCGCCTCGCCCAGGGCCTCGGACTGGGTCGGGTGGGCGTGGATGAGCTGCGCGACCTCGGCCGGCAGGGCCTCCCAGTTGTAGATCAGCTGGGCCTCGCCGACCTGCTCGCCCATGCGGGCGCCGACCATGTGGACGCCGACCACGGCGCCGTCCTTGACCTGGACGAGCTTGATCTCGCCGGCGGTCTTCAGGATCTTGCTCTTGCCGTTGCCGGCCAGGTTGTACTTCAGGGTGACGACCTTCTCCTTGCCGTACAGCTCGACGGCCTTCGCCTCGGAGATGCCGACGGAGGCGACCTCCGGGTTGGAGTAGGTCACGCGCGGGACGCCGTCGTAGTCGATCGGCACCGGCTTGAGGCCGGCCAGGCGCTCGGCGACCAGGATGCCCTCGGCGAAGCCGACGTGGGCGAGCTGCAGGGTCGGGGCGAGGTCGCCGACGGCCGAGATGGTGGGCACGTTGGTGCGCATGTACTCGTCGACCAGGACGTAGCCGCGGTCCATCGCGACGCCGTTCTCCTCGTATCCCAGGCCGGCCGAGACCGGGCCGCGGCCGATGGCGACGAGCAGCAGGTCGGCGTCGATCTGCTTGCCGTTCTCGGTGGAGACACGGACACCGGTCTCGGTGTACTCGACGCCCGAGAAGCGGGCCTTCAGCTCGAACTTGATGCCGCGCTTGCGGAAGGCGCGCTCAAGGAGCTTGGAGGAGTTCTCGTCCTCCAGCGGGACGAGGTGCGGCAGCGCCTCGACGATGGTGACGTCGACGCCGAAGGACTTCCAGACCGAGGCGAACTCGACGCCGATGACGCCGCCGCCCAGGATGACGGCCGACTTCGGGATCCGGTCGAGCTTGAGGGCGTGGTCCGAGGAGATCACGCGGTTGCCGTCGATCTCCAGGCCCGGGATCGAGCGCGGCACTGAACCGGTGGCCAGGACGATGTGGCGGCCTTCGATGCGCTGGCCGTTCACGTCAACCGAGGTCTGCGAGGAGAGCTTGCCCTCGCCCTGGATGAAGGTGACCTTGCGGGACGCCACCAGGCCCTGGAGACCCTTGTACAGGCCGGCGATGACGTCGTCCTTGTACTTGTGGACGCCGTTGATGTCGATGCCCTGGAAGGTGGCCAGAACGCCGAACTCGGCGGCCTCCTTCGTCTCGTCCGCGATCTCGGCGGCGTGCAGCAGGGCCTTGGTCGGGATGCAGCCGCGGTGCAGGCAGGTGCCGCCCAGCTCACCCTTCTCGACCAGGGCAACGCTCAGACCCAGCTGAGCGGCGCGGAGCGCCGCGGCGTAACCGCCGCTTCCGCCTCCGAGAATGACTACGTCGAAAACGGTGCTGGCGTCGTTCGCCACGTCACGTCCTCCATGCAATGGGGTGGGTCGCCGGGCCGGTCGCGGTCCGGTGGGTCGGAAGCCTTTGTGGGGCGCCCAGTCGTGCCGGAAATACATCTTCGCACTTGTTCGCGGTGGCTGATGTCCGGGCCCACCCCAGGGGTGTTCCAAGGAGCGGTCACCGGGGCGGGAACACCCTCGACGGAAGGGCATCATCGCAGCTCAAGGCCTTGTTGGCAGCCGCCGGACGGGCGTCTTCCGCGCGGTTGGCCACGGCCTCTTCCGCTGTGCGGAACAAAGTTTCGCCAGTGGCGAACAGAGGTGCGGTGGGCCGTCCCCGCCTACTCGCAGGTAACCCGCGGGAACGCCGACGGGGGCCCGGCGCGTGTGCACCGGGCCCCCGTCGGGGCTCAGGTCCGCGGGGACCGGGGCCGGGATCAGGCCTTGCCGTTGGCAGCGGTCTGCTCGGCGAAGCGGACCAGGGTGCGCACCGCGCTCGCGGTGCCGCCCTTCGGGGTGTAGCCGAACGGCGCGCTCTCGTGGAACGCCGGGCCGGCGATGTCCAGGTGCGCCCAGTCGATGCCCTCGGCCACGAACTCCTTGAGGAACAGGCCGGCCACCAGGCCGCCGCCCATCCGCTCGCCCATGTTGGCCAGGTCGGCGATGGTCGAGTCGGTCATGCCCTTCTTGAGCTCGGCCGGCAGCGGCATCGGCCAGGACTGCTCGCCGACCTCGCCCGCGAGGGCGTGCAGGTTCTCGCGCAGCTCGTCGTTGTTGGCCATCACGCCGAAGGTGCGGGTGCCCAGGGCCAGCACCATGGCGCCGGTCAGGGTCGCCACGTCGACGATGACGTCCGGGTTCTCCTCGCCGGCCTTGACGATCGCGTCGGCCAGCACCAGGCGGCCCTCGGCGTCCGTGTTCAGCACCTCGACGGTCTTGCCGCCGTACATGCGCAGCACGTCACCCGGGCGGGTGGCCGAGCCGGACGGCATGTTCTCGGCCAGCGCCAGCCAGGCGGTCACGTTGACGGCCAGGCCCAGGCGCTTGGCGGCCACCACGGCGGCGAACACGGCGGCGGCGCCGGCCATGTCGCACTTCATGGTCTCGTTGTGGCCGGCCGGCTTCAGCGAGATGCCGCCAGAGTCGTAGGTGATGCCCTTGCCGACGAAGGCCAGCGAGGCCTTCGCCTTCGGGTGGGTGTAGGCCACCTTCACCAGCCGCGGCGGGTTGGTCGAGCCGTTGCCGACGCCCAGCAGGCCGCCGAAGCCGCCCTTGGTCAGCGCCTTCTCGTCCAGCACCTCGACCTTGAGGCCGTGCTCCTTGCCGGCCGCCTGGGCGATCGCGGCGAAGCTCTTCGGGGTCAGGTCGTTCGGGGCGGTGTTGACCAGGTCGCGGGCGCGGTTCATCTCCTCGCCGATCGCGGCGGCCCGCTCCACGGCGGCCTTGGCGTCCTTGCTGCCCTTGCGGACGGTCAGCACGACCAGCTCGCCGACCGGCTCCTTGCCGTTGCCGTTGCCCTTGTAGGTGCCGAAGGCGTACGAGCCGAGCAGGGCGCCCAGCGCGACCGCCTCGACCTCCTCCGCGGACTCGGCCGGCAGGGTCAGCGCGGCCTTCTTCGCGCCGGCCAGGGTGCGGGCGGCGGCACCGGCGGCGCGGCGCAGCGCCTCCAGCTCGTAACCGTCCTCGGCCGCCTCGCCGAGGCCGACCGCGAGCACGAGTGCGGCCTTCAGGCCGGCGGGGGAGGCCACCTTGACGGTCTCGCCCTCGGCGCCGGTCGCGCCCAGGGTGCCGAGGACCTCGGCCAGCTTGCCCTCGAACGCCTCGTTCACGGCCTCGGCGCCGGGGGCCAGCACAATGCCCTTGGGGCCCTTAGCGACACCGACCACCAGGGCGTCCGCGCGCAGAGAGGCGGCGGAGGAGGTGCTCACAGACAATGCAGTCACGTAATGCGTCCTGTTCTTTCGCGGTCCACGGCCGGTCGCGGCGTGACTGCCGCACCGGCGCAACCCGCCGTCGCAGGCCGTCCGCCGGCGGCCCCCGCGGTTCCGGGCCCCCTGGCGCGCGCGTCCGCCGGCGGCGGCCGCGCACACCAGAGGCCCCGGCTCCTCGGTGCGCGCCGGGCGGGCAGGACCTGCCACGGTGCAGGGCTGCGGTGCTTCACGCATGGTAGTCCGCATGGTGGGATCACGCGCCGCCCGGTGTCAGCCGAGCAACGCCAGGGCGAACAGCGTCCCGGTCGCGGCGGTTTCCGCCATCGCGCCGAGCACGTCCCCGGTGATCCCGCCGAACCGGCGGACACACCGTCGGAGCAGCAGTCGGGCACAGCCCGCTCCGAACACAACGGCCAGAGGCAGGCGCAGGGCTGACCACCCGTCGAACGCTCCGCACGCGGCCAGGGCGAGCGCCGCGAGGGCCGTCCCGGCGGCGGCCCCGGCGGGCGGTACGGTGCCCGCGACCATCGCTCCGAGTCCGCCCGGACGGGCGGCCGGAACGGACCGCAGGCAGCCCCAGGCGAGCGCGCACCGGGCGGCCACCGCCGAGGCGAGCACCGCGAGCGCGCCGCGCGGCACCGAGTGCCCGAACTGCCCGGCCAGCGCGGCGACCTGCGCCAGCAGCACCAGGACCAGGGTCAGGACACCGAACGGCCCGATGTCGGACTGCTTCATGATTTTCAGCGCGTCCTCGGCGGGCTTGCCGCTGCCCAGCCCGTCGGCGACGTCCGCCAGGCCGTCCAGGTGCAGCCCCCTGGTCAGCGCGGCCAGTGCCCCCACCGCCGCCACCGCCCCGAGCGGCCCGCCCGCCCGCCAGGCCACCAGCGCCCCCGCCCCGGCGGCGATCGCGCCCAGGACGGCCCCGACCACCGGAGCCGCCGTCATCGCCCGGCCTCCCGCAGCCCGGTCCCACCGCTCCACCCGGACCCGCAGCACCGACAGAGTCCCGAACGCGAACCGCAGCCCCTCTCCCCACGTGACCCGCTCGCCGCCGTCGGCCATCGCTCCCACTCCTCCACCACACCGCACCGACCGACGCCCGAACAGACGGAATCCCCGCGCCCCGGAAGGGACGCGGGGACCGCGCGAAGCCGAAGCCACGGCCCCGGAGCCCGACCACCGAGTCGAGTACCGGAGCGTCCGACTCCCGCCCCGTGCTACAGCTTCCGCAGCAGGTCGGCCGCCGAGGGCAGCTTCGGCTGCTCCCTCGGCGCCGACGGCACGAACGGCTGCGGTGCCTCGTCGGCGAGCGCGTCGCCCGCCGCCTGGAGCAGCGGCAGCGCGAGTACCGCGCCGACGCCTTCGCCCACGGTGATCCCCTGGTCCTGCAGCGGCGTCAGGGTCAGCCGGTCGTACGCCTTCGCCTGGGCCGGCTCGCCGGTGGACTGTCCGGCCCGCCACCACTCCGGCGCACGGAAGGCGATCCGCTGGGCGACCAGCGCGCAGGCCGAGGAGACGACGCCGTCCAGCACCACCGGCAGCCGTCGGACGGCCGCCTGGAGCAGGAACCCGGTGATGGCGGCGAAGTCGGCACCGCCGGTGGCGCCGAGCAGCGCCAGCTGGTCGCCGAGCACCGGCCGGGCCCGCCGCAGCGAGTCCCGGATGGTGGCGCACTTGACCATCCACACCCGGTCGTCGATGCCCGAGCCGCGCCCGCAGACCGCGGCCGCGTCCGTGCCGCACAGCGCGCCGACCAGCACGGCGGCCACCGTGGTGGAGCCGACGCCGAGGTCGCCGAGCAGCACCAGGTCGGTGCCGGAGTCGGCCTCCTCGTCGGCCACGGCCATGCCGGCCCGGAAGGCCCGTACGGTCTCCTCCGGGGTGAGCGCGTCCTCGATGTCGATCCGGCCGGAGCCGCGCCGGATCCGGTGGGCGACCACGTCGTCCGGGAAGTCCGCGGGGTCGGCGTCCACCGCGACGTCGACCACCCGCAGGTCCGCGCCGTAGCGCGCGGCCAGCCGGGCGACAGGCGCGGAGCCGTCGAGCACCGCCCGCACCCGGGCCGCGGTGCCGCCCTGGGCGGGCAGCCGGGAGACGCCGAGCGCGGCCACGCCGTGGTCGGCGGCGAACAGCAGCACCTTGGGCGCCGAGACGGGCCGCACGGGGGAGCGCCCCTGTACGGACGAGAGCCAGCTGCCCAGCTCCTCCAGCTTGCCGAGGCCGCCGCGCGGCCGCCCGGCCTCCTGCCAGCGCTCCTCGGCGGCGCGCCGGGCGCTGTCGTCGGGGCGCTCGACGAGCGAGGAGAACGTATCGAGATCCACGGTCGTGTCCATCGTCGGGAAGGCTACACGCCACAGGTGTGCGGGCTGGGCTTGACCGTCAGAACCTGTCCGGCGACGACCAGGAGCACCTGCTCCGAGGCGTCCGCCACGGCCATGTTGAGCCGGCCCAGGGCGTCTCGGAACCGGCGGCCGGCGGCGGTCGCCGGGACGACGCCCATGCCGACCTCGTTGCTCACCGCGACGACCGCCCGCCCGGTGGCCGCCCAGGCCGCGGCCAGCGCCTGGCAGCGGCGCTGCACCGCCGCCTCGGCCCCGTTGGCCCACGCTTCGTCGTCCCAGGCGCCGCACTCGTCCATCACGGCGGTCAGCCACAGCGCCAGACAGTCGATCAGCACCGGGGCCGGGTCGTCGGTGTCGGCCAGTACGGCCTCCAGCTCGCAGGTCTCGACGGTGCGCCAGCTCGCCGGTCGGCGGTCCCGGTGCAGCGCGATCCGCTGGGACCACTCGGCGTCGCCGTCGCGGGTGCCGCCGGTGGCCACGTACAGGACGTCGGGGCGGTCCGCGAGCAGCTGCTCGGCGCGGGTGGACTTGCCTGAGCGCGCGCCGCCGAGCAGCAGCGTGCGGGGGAGCGGTGGGTGGGTCGCCATGGCGACCATCCTGCCGGACAGGCATACGGAAGATCGGGCCGGGCAAGCTATGGTGCGCAGCACATGGGCAGCGTCAGTGGGAGGAGCCGGGCATGGTCTGGACGTGGCGGTACGAGAAGGCGGACGGCAGCGCGGTGACGTCGAGCCTCGGCCAGGAGGAGTTCGCGGGCCAGGGCGACGCCGAGACCTGGATCGGGGAGACCTGGAAGCAGCTCGCCGAGGAGGGCGTGGACACCGCGGTCCTGCTGGAGGACGGCGCCAAGGTCTACGGGATGAGCCTGCACGAGGGCTGAGCCCCACCGCCACTGCTCGGAGGGGAGGGGCGGACTACCGCTACTTCGCCCCGATCACGTGCAGCAGCGCCGCGACCTGCCGGTACGGGTCGGTGCGGCAGGCCCGGTCCTCGGCCTCCAGCAGCTGGGCCAGCTGCCGCCCGTCCACCGGCGGGGCGGCGTCGTCGGGGGCGTTGTCGGTGAAGACCCGGACGCCGTACCAGTGCCGCAGCGGCACCGACACCTCGGAGAGGGTGACGGACAGGTCGGCGAGCCGGTCGGCGCGGGCGGCCAGCCCGAGCCGGTTGTAGTACCGGTCGCTCTCGAAGGCGTGCAGGGCGGCCCGCCAGTCCCCGGCGGCGGCGGGCCGCAGCGCGAGCGCGTCGCGGTTGCGGACCAGCAGCGAGAGCAGCCCGCCGGGCGCCAGCAGCCGGGCCAGCGAGGCGATCATCGGGTCCGGGTCGGGCAGGTACATCAGGACGCCGTGGCAGAGCACCACGTCGAAGCTGCGCGGGCCGAACCAGCGCCCGCACTGGTGGCCGTCGCCGCTGAGCAGCTGCATCCGGCCGCGCACCTCGGGCGGTTCCTCGGCGAGCGCCCCCTGGGCGACGCCGAGCGCGACCGGGTCGGAGTCGATCCCGGTGACGTAGTGGCCGGCCCGGGCCAGTCGCAGGGCCTGGGTGCCCTGCCCGCAGCCGATGTCGAGGACGCGCTGCGCGGTGCGGCCGGCCAGCTGCTCGGCGAGCTGCCGGGAGACCAGCTCCTGCCGGACGAAGTTGCGGAGCCCGCCGAGCCGGTCCAGCCAGGCGCCGGTGCCGCCGGCGAAGGAGCCGCTGCGGGAGGGCAGCCGGCGCTCCTGGCCGAGCCGGTCGTGGCCGCCGTCGCCCTGTCCGGGGAGCGTGCCGCCCTGCCCGGGAAGTGCGTAGAGGCCGGGCCCCTCCCAGGACGGCGGGGCCCAGCCGGAGTCCACCGGTTCGGCGGTCAGGGCTTCTCCCCGCGCCGCACCTGCGGCTTGGGCAGGCGCAGCCGGCGCATCTGCAGGGTGCGCATGATGCCGTACGCGACCACGCCGCGGGTGTTCTGCCCGGCGAAGCGCTCGCCCAGCTGCTTGCGCAGGCCGAAGCCGAGGCGCACGAAGTCCAGGATCACCAGGACGAAGAACAGCAGGAACAGCAGCGTGGACAGCAGCTGCAGGGCGGGCACCTTGATGATGCTCAGCACCAGGATGACCACGGCGGCCGGCAGGAAGAACTCGGCGAGCGACCAGCGGGAGTCCACGTAGTCGCGGGCGAACTTGCGCACCGGGCCCTTGTCACGGGCCGGCAGGTGGCGCTCGTCGCCGTCGATCAGCGCCTGGCGCTGCTTCTCGCGCTCGGTCCGCATCCGGTCGCGGGCCTGGCGGGAGGCCTCCTTGCGGTCCTTGGGCACCGTGACCCGGGTACGCCGGTTGGCCTCGGCCTCGCTGCGCTTGGGGGTGGGGCGGCCCTTCTTGGCCTGCGGGTGGCGGGCCTGGGGCGTCTCGTCCTGCTTCTCCAGCACGGTGGCGGAGGCAGCGGCATCATCTGAACGGCGTCGGAACACACCCCCAGCGTACGGGGTGCGGCGCCGCGACCACGGGTCCCCTCGGACCCAAACGCATATCGATCCGTCCGGCGCGTCCCGAACCGGGCTTCCCGGCCCCTTCCCGTAGGGGATCAGTCGGATGGAGTATGGGGAGGATGAGAGGCGGATCCACCCCGGGGATGAGGATCTGCCGCTGGTCGCTGTAGCAGTCTTGTTGCAGGCAGGTGCACTGCGGCGACGGGCTCGCTGCACATACACTCGTCGTGTCTGGTAACGAGATCAAAACCGCAGGCCGGAGAAGGGGGCACCCGAGGCCCATGAGCGACGGAATCATGAAGCGTATGGGGCTGATCTTCCGCTCCAAGGCGAACAAGGCCTTGGACCGGGCGGAGGATCCCCGTGAGACGCTCGACTACTCCTACCAGAAGCAGCTCGAACTGCTGCAGAAGGTACGGCGTGGCGTCGCGGATGTCGCGACCTCGCGCAAGCGCCTGGAACTCCAGCTGACCCAGCTCCAGCAGCAGTCCGCGAAGTACGAGGACCAGGGCCGCAAGGCGCTGTCCCTCGGCCGCGAGGACCTCGCGCGCGAGGCGCTGACCCGCAAGGCCAACATGCAGTCCCAGATCAACGACCTGGAGACGCAGTACCAGGCCCTGCAGGCCGAGGAGGAGAAGCTCACCCTCGCCTCCCAGCGCCTCCAGGCCAAGGTGGACGCCTTCCGCACCAAGAAGGAGACCATCAAGGCCACCTACACCGCGGCGCAGGCCCAGACCCGCATCGCCGAGTCCTTCTCCGGCATCTCGGAGGAGATGGGCGACGTCGGCCTGGCCATCCAGCGGGCCGAGGACAAGACGGCGCAGATGCAGGCCCGGGCCGGTGCGATCGACGAGCTGCTGGCCTCCGGCGCGCTCGACGACGCCAGCGGTCTCGGCCGCAAGGACGACATCGAGGCCGAGCTGGAGCGGGTGGCCGGCGGTTCCGACGTCGAGCTGGAGCTCGCCCGGATGAAGGCCGAGCTGTCGGGCGGCCCCGCCGCCGGTCCGGCCGCGATCGAGCAGGGCAAGCCGGCCCAGCAGCCGCAGGACGCGCACCCGCAGGACACCCCGCGCATCAACTACAACAAGTGACCTCAGCTCGACCCCCACGAGGACCAGGGAGACGCACGGCATGATCATGAGGGTCATGGGTGAGGGGCAGTACGAGGTGGGCGAGGACCACCTGAGCCTGCTCAACCAGCTCGACGACGAGCTGCTCACCGCGGTGGAGTCGGGCGACGAGGAGACCTTCCGCCAGGCCTACGGGAAGCTGCTGGATGCCGTGAAGCAGTACGGCACCCTGCTGCCGGACGACTCGCTGGAGCCGTCCGAGCTGATCCTGCCGAGTGCCGAGGCCACCCTCGACGAGGTCCGCGCCCTGCTGCTCTCCGAGGGCGAGGGCGTGGTCCCGGGGTTCCCCGAGTACGACTAGGCCCCGCGGCCGCTGCCAGACGAAAGGGCGGGTCCCCTCCACCGGAGGGGACCCGCCCTTCGTGTCCGCGGTGTGCGCGTCGTCCGCGCGGCGCGGCCGGACTACGGCAGGGCCAGCATCCGGTCCAGCGCGGCCTTGGCGTACTTCTCGGTCTCCGGGTCGACGGTGATCACGTTCGGCACCCGGCCCTCGACCAGCGACTCCAGCGCCCAGACCAGGTGCGGCAGGTCGATCCGGTTCATGGTCGAGCAGAAGCAGACCGTGCGGTCCAGGAAGACGATCTCCTTGTCCGGGTGGGCCTTGGCCAGCCGGCGGACCAGGTTCAGCTCGGTGCCGATGGCCCACTTGGAGCCGGGCTCGGCGGCGTCCAGGGCCTTGATGATGTACTCGGTCGAGCCCACCATGTCGGCGGCGGTGACGACCTCGTGCTTGCACTCGGGGTGCACCAGGACGGTCACGCCGGGGATCCGCTCGCGGACGTCGTTCACCGAGTCCAGGCTGAACCGGCCGTGCACCGAGCAGTGGCCGCGCCAGAGGATCATCTTGGCGTCCCGCAGCTGCTCGGCGGTCAGGCCGCCGTTCGGCTTGTGCGGGTTGTAGAGGACGCAGTCGTCCAGCGAGAGGCCCATGTCCCGCACCGCGGTGTTGCGGCCGAGGTGCTGGTCGGGCAGGAAGAGCACCTTCTGGCCCTGCTCGAAGGCCCACTCCAGGGCGCGCTGGGCGTTGGAGGAGGTGCAGATGGTGCCGCCGTGCTTGCCGGTGAAGGCCTTGATGTCGGCGGAGGAGTTCATGTACGAGACGGGGACGGTCACGTCGGCTATGCCGGCGTCGGTCAGCACGTCCCAGCACTCGGCGACCTGCTCGGCGGTGGCCATGTCGGCCATCGAGCAGCCGGCCGCGAGGTCGGGCAGCACGACCTGCTGCCGCTCGCCGGTCAGGATGTCGGCGGACTCGGCCATGAAGTGCACGCCGCAGAAGACGATGTACTCGGCCTCGGGGCGGGCCGCGGCGTCGCGGGCGAGCTTGAAGGAGTCGCCGGTGACGTCGGCGAACTCGATGACCTCGTCGCGCTGGTAGTGGTGGCCGAGGATGAAGACGCGGTCACCGAGCGCGGCCTTGGCCGCCCGGGCGCGCTCGACGAGGTCGGGGTCGGAGGCCGGGGGGAGGTCACCCGGGCACTCGACGCCGCGCTCGCTGTTCGGGTCGGCCTCCCGGCCGAGCAGCAGCAGAGCGAGCGGCGTCGGAGTGGGGTCGACGCCGTAGGTCTCGGTGATGGTGGTGGTCACGGGCGGGTGCCCTTCTGTGCGGCCGAGCTAGCGGTGGGGCCTTTTCGTCTATCTGACGCTATCTATTCTAACCGCTTAGCGTCAGAGTGACGATGGCCATCCTGTCGATGTGACGAGAACCGCTCTGTGAAACGGGTCCCCGGCGGAGCCGGATAGGCCATTTTGGGGGTGCCGGGCGTGGCCGAATCGATATTTCGAAGCCCCGGGGTATGGCTGGGCCCATGAAAGCAATCGCGATCAACCGCTACGGCGGCCCCGAGGTGGTCGAGTACACCGACCTGCCGGACCCCAAGGTCGGGCCCGACTCCGTGCTGGTGCAGGTCCGGGCGGCCGGGGTGAACCCGGTGGACTGGAAGGTCCGGGACGGCGCCCTGGACGGACTGCTGGACGTGCACTTCCCCCTGGTCATGGGCTGGGACGTGGCGGGAGTCGTCCGCGCGGTCGGCGGCGGGGTGACGGAGTTCGCCCCCGGCGACGAGGTGTACGGCTACGTCCGCAAGGACGCCGTCGAACACGGCACCTACGCCGAACTGGTCTCCGCCCCGGTCCGCACCCTGGCCCGCCGCCCCGCCGCGCTGGACTGGGCGCAGGCCGGCGGCCTGCCGCTGGCCGGGCTCACCGCGCTGCAGAGCCTGAAGGCCCTGCGGGTCGGGGCGGGCGACACGGTGCTGGTGCACGCCGCGGCCGGCGGGGTCGGCCACCTGGCCGTCCAGATCGCCCGGGCCCGCGGCGCCCGGGTGATCGGCACGGCGGGCGAGCGCAACCACGACTACCTGCGCGGTCTCGGCGCCGAGCCGGTGACGTACGGCGAGGGCCTGGCCGAGCGGGTCCGGGCGCTCGCCCCGGACGGCGTGGACGCGGCCCTCGACCTGGTCGGCCGCGGCGCCGTCCAGGTATCCGCGGGCCTGGTGGCCGACCCGGGCCGGATCGCCTCGATCACCGACTTCGGGGTCAAGGCGCTCGGCGGCCACTACGTCTGGGTCCGCCCGGACGCGGCGGGCCTGGCGGAACTCGCCGCCCTCGCCGACGACGGCCGACTCACCGTCACCGTCGCCTCCACCTTCCCGCTGGCCCAGGCCGCCTCGGCCCAGGCCCTCAGCGCCGAGGGTCGTACGAGGGGGAAGATCGTCCTCCTGGTCGACTGACCGCCGTCCTGCCGCCATCCGTCGGCGGTGAACTCGTTCAGGTCATCCGCCAGAATGGGTGGCGAACCGTTTGGGCAGCGGCGTGGCAGCACCGGCCGCCGCCGGAACGCCCCCTCGACCCCCCGCACGACCCGTGGAGCCCCGCACCGATGACCAGCAGCCGAGCGCACGAGGTGATCGGGGCCGACCTGGACGAGACCGACCGGCAGCTCCTCGCCCGCCTCGGCAGCGACGGCCGGGCCTCCTACGCCGAGATCGGTCTCCAGGTGAACCTCTCCGCCACCGCCGTGCGCCGCCGGATCGACCGGCTCCGGGCGCGCGGCGTGGTGCGGGGCTTCACCGTGGTGCTCGACCCGGCCGTGCTCGGCTGGCAGACCGAGGCCTTCGTCGAGGTCTACTGCCGCGAGCGCACCGCCCCCGAGGAGATCCTCGCCAGCCTGCGCCAGTTCCCCGAGGTGGTCGCCGCCTGGACGGTCACCGGCGACCCGGACGCCCTGGTCCACCTGCGGGCCGCCGACACGCGCCACCTGGAGGCCGTCATCGAGCGCATCCGGCGTGAGCCCGGCGTCCAGCGCAGCCGCTCCTCGGTGGTCCTCTCCCAGCTCATCGGCTGACCGGAACACGGCTACGCAGGAATCCTGCGCGGCCCCGCCCGAAGACGCTCGAATCCTGCCTGACCAGCCGCGATCGGACGCGCGGCGAAGCACCGCCGCTGCCTACGCTGATCACGTCCGGTCAGTGCGGTGAGGCGTCCCGCGGACCGGATCCCACCCGACACCCACAGCCGAGAGGACAGCCGTGTCCGCAGCACCCGACCGCATGCACCGGCCCGACAACGAACTGGTCGACCTGGTTTTCGACTACATGCGGGAGCGGCTGCAGTACGACCCCGTCCCGCTCGACCACCCCGGTGACGGCGAGCACCTGCGCACCCAGCTGGCCGGCCTGCTCAACCAGGACGGCAACGACCCGGCCGACGTCCTCAAGCTGTACGACCACGAGCTGTCCCGCGCGGTCATCTCCGCCGACAGCCCCCGCTACCTGTCCTTCATCCCGTGCGCCCCGACCAAGGCCGCGCTGCTGTTCGACATGGTCGTCTCCTGCGCCTCCCTCCAGGGCATCTCCTGGCTGGAGGCGGCCGGCGCCATCGCCGCCGAGAACCAGGTGCTGCGCCTGATCGCCGACCGGGCGGGGCTGCCCGCCTCGGCCGGCGGCTGCTTCGTCTCCGGCGGCTCGGCGGGCAACCTCTCCGCCCTGGTGGTCGCCCGCGACACCGCCCGCCGCCGCCTCGGCGTGGGACCGGAGGCCCGGCTGCGGATAGCCGTCGCCGACCAGGTGCACTCCTCGGTCAAGAACACCTTCAACATCATCGGCGTCGAGGCCTTCAAGGTCCCGACCGTCAACCGCCGGTTCACCGGCGAGGCGCTGCGCGCCGCCCTGGCCGCCGACCCCGACCCGGAGACGGTGATCGCCGTCGTCGGCACCGCCGGCACCACCAACGAGGGCATCGTCGACGACCTGGCCGGCCTGGCCGAGGTCGCCCGCGAGCGCGACCTGTGGTTCCACGTGGACGGCGCCTACGGCGGCGCGGGCCTGTTCGCCCCGTCGGTGCGCGAGCGCTACGACGGCATCGAGCACGCCGACTCGTTCGTGGTCGATCCGCACAAGTGGCTGTTCGCCCCCTTCGACTGCGCCGCGCTGATCTACCGCAACCCGCAGCTCGCCCGCGCCGTGCACACCCAGGACGCCTCCTACCTGGACGTCCTGCACACCGAGGGCGACGAGTGGAACCCCACCGACTACGCCTACCACCTGACCCGGCGCGCCCGCGGCCTGCCGCTCTGGTTCTCGCTGGCCGTCCACGGCGTGCAGGCCTACACCGACGCCATCGAGACCGGCCTCCAGCTGGCCCGGGACACCGCCCGGCTGATCCGCGACACCGAGCACCTGGAGCTGCTGTTCGACCCGCAGCTCTCCGCCGTCTGTTTCAAGCGCACGGGCTGGACCAACGACGACTACTACCGCTGGTCGCAGCAGCTGCTCGCGGACCAGATCGGCTTCGTCACCCCGACGGGCTGGGACGGCGAGACGGTCGCCCGCTTCGCCTTCCTGCACCCGGGCACGACCATGGAGATGGTCAGGGAGATCCTGGACACCATGGCCTGATCGAGGCCCCGTCGTCCGTGCGGCCCCCATCGGTCCTCCGACGGGGGCCGCACGCGTTCCTACAGGAACGCCCCGCTCGGCAGGTACGGGGTCGGCGGCCGCATCCCGCGGACCCCGACGAAGCCGCTGGTCTCCGGCGTCAGCCCGACCTCCAGCCCGACGTCCAGCGCCCACTCCTGCTCGGCGGTCAGGTACTCCACCCGCGCCTCGACCCCGTCCGGCACCCGGGCCAGCGCCTCGCGCAGCAGCCGGGCCGCGATCCGCTTGCTGGTCGCCGCCAGCAGCCGCACCACGCCGCCGTCCCGGTAGCAGTAGCCGCTGCCGGCCAGCGCGTCGGCGACCAGCAGCTCCTCGAAGTGCCCGAGCATCAGCTCGTGGTCCGGACCGTGTGCGGACCCGCGCAGCCGGCGGTCCACCGAGTCCAGCAGGTGCAGGTGGCGGGTGTTGCCGGGGTGCACCGGTATGTCGCCCGGGTCGATCAGTCCGTCCCGGTCCACCCGCCCGGTCAGCCGCATCGCGGGGTGCAGGGTGAACCCGGCCAGCCGGTAGCGGCGGGCCGCGGCCGGGGAGTCGGAGGCGCAGACCATCCCGCGCAGGCACCCCCGGGCGTGGGCCAGCGCCCGCTCGAACAGCAGCCGCCCGACCCCCCGGCCCCGGGCGGACGGCCGGACCGCGAACAGCGAGGGCATCCACAGGCCCTCGCGGCGCATCGACAGCACCACCCCGACCGCCTGCCCGCCGCTCTCCGCCAGCCAGCAGCCGCCGGGATCGGTGCGCGCCAGATGCCTGGTCCTGGCCAGGTGCAGCGGCGTCGGCACCGGTGGCCGCGCGGGGTCGTCGGACGGTGCGGCGAACGCGGTGAAGGACAGCTCCTGGACGGCCTCCGCGTCCGCTGCGGTGTCCCTGACCTGGCGAAGGATCATGCCGACCATCCTGGCGTCCGGGGCGCGGCCGTGGGGCCCGTTCACCCGGATCCATGACGCGGGCGGTGACCCGTCCTCCCCGGTTGTGCGAGCATGGGGAGCGTATGGGGACGCGGGTGGCACACCCGGCCCACGGAAGATCCGCCGTCGAACAGGCCGCAGAAATCCATCGCCGTCCGGGAAATGAAACCGGACGGTCGTTGGTTGGCACTGGCGGCAGACCGTCGTCAAAGACCGGGAGAAAGCAGATGACCGTCCAGGACGAGACCACTGTCGAGAGTGGCATCCTCCTCACCGATGCCGCCGCGGCCAAGGTCAAGGCCCTGCTGGAGCAGGAAGGCCGCGAGGACCTCGCGCTGCGCGTCGCCGTCCAGCCCGGTGGCTGCTCCGGCCTGCGCTACCAGCTGTTCTTCGACGAGCGCTCGCTCGACGGCGACGTGGTGAAGGACTTCGGCGGCGTCAAGGTGGTCACCGACCGCATGAGCGCCCCGTACCTGGGCGGCGCCACCGTCGACTTCGTCGACACCATCGAGAAGCAGGGCTTCACGATCGACAACCCGAACGCCACCGGCTCCTGCGCCTGCGGCGACTCCTTCAGCTGAGCCGAAGGCTCACTGAGCGAGACGCGGTGAGGCGGCCCCGGGGATCTCCCCCGGGGCCGCCTCTCGCGTTCCACCGGTAGGACAGGCCCTCACCGCGCCGCGCCGTCCGGCGTCACCGGGTCCGGTCCCGCGTGGGCGTCGCCCTCCAGTGGCACGTCCTGGCCGCTCGTCCGGTCCACCACCGTCCGCCCGGCCAGGGGCGAGCGCAGGTCCACGGACACGGCCTGCCGCTTGGCCATCGCCGTGCAGACGTGCCCCGGCTGGACCGTCGGCGGACCCGGCACGATCACGACGCCCACCTGACCTGGCTGGGACTCGTCCGCCTTCACCGCGTACGTGCTGCAGATCCCGCCGAAGAAGTAGACGGTCAGCTTGTTGGTGCCGTCCAGCCGGTAGCTGACCGGAGGCCGCACATTGGGGTTGGCCGCTCCGGTACCGGCCGGGTCCGGCTCGCCGGGCGCGATCCCGTTGACCGGGGGGGTGGCCGCCGCCGACGGCCGCCCGGGGGCGGGCTCGGCCGGGGTCGGGGACCAGCCGGTCGGCGCCTGGCCCGACGGGCTCGCGGTCGCGGCCCCCGCGGACGGCGAACCGGAGGCCGCCGGGGCCTGCGGGGAGGCGCTCGCCGCGGCCGGGGAACTCGCGGAGGCCGTCGCGCTGCTCGCCGCCGCGTCCCCGGAGCCCTTGCCGTCCCCGTTGCAGCCGGCCAGGGCCACCACCGCCGCCAGCGCGGCGACCGCCAGGGCAACCGCCCGCCGACCACGGCGGGGCATCGTCTGCAGATCCATGTGCACATCCTCCCGAGGGCTCAGCGGCGCCGCCTCCTCGGCCGCTCCGCGCGGATGTGACGTGCCCCGGTCGGATCCGGTTCCCCGCCCCTACATGCCGTACTCGGCCATCCCGGCGACCAGTCGCTGTGCCCCGGACGGCACCCGGACGCCGACGGGCGCGGGGGCGGTCGGCTCCGGACCGGCCGCCACCTGGGGCCAGAACCGGCGCAGCCGTCGGGAGGAGCTGACCAGCGCGTCGAGGGTCTCGCCGTCCGCGTCGGCCCGCAGGGCGGTCAGCGGGGAGTGCTTGGGCATCATCGGGCATCGCTCCGATCCAGGACCGTGGCCGCACCGCCGCCACGGTCGCCGACGGGCCCCGCCCGGTCCGGCGGAGCTCCTGCGGCCGACCCTAGGCCCGGCCCCGGGGGCCCACCAGTGCTACCCGTAGGTAGTACACGTTCGAGGGGCCGGGGTGCCACCATGGCCGGGAGGACGGTGGCGGCAGCTTGCGCACCTACTCTTGTTGGGGGGCCGTCCCGGACCGGTACCGTGGGTGGGTTCATCCGTGCCCGCTGGCCCTGTTGCCATCCTGAGGAGACCTCCGTGCGTATCGCCGTCGCCGGCTCGATCGCCACCGACCACCTGATGACGTTCCCCGGTCGGTTCGCCGACCAGCTCGTCGCCGAGCAGCTGCACACCGTGTCGCTGTCGTTCCTGGTCGACGCCCTGGACATCCGCCGCGGCGGGGTCGCTCCGAACATCTCCTTCGGCATGGGCGTGCTCGGTCTCCGACCGATCCTCGTCGGCGCCGCAGGTGCGGACTTCGCCGAGTACCGCAGCTGGCTGGAGCGCAACAACGTGGACTGCGAGTCCGTCCACATCTCCGAGACCCGGCACACCGCCCGCTTCATGTGCACCACGGACGAGGACCACAACCAGATCGCCTCGTTCTACACCGGTGCCATGGCCGAGGCACGCAGCATCGAGCTCAAGCCGATCGCCGACCGCGTCGGCGGCCTCGACCTCGTCCTGGTCGGCGCCGACGACCCCCAGGGCATGGTCCGCCACACCCAGGAGTGCCGCACCCGTGGCTACGCCTTCGCCGCCGACCCCTCCCAGCAGCTGGCCCGCCTGGACGGCGACGACATCCGCGAGCTGGTGGACGGCGCCTCGTACCTGTTCACCAACGAGTACGAGGCCGCGCTGATCGAGACCAAGACCGGCTGGGACGCCGAGGAGCTTCTCACCCGCGTCGGCACCCGGATCACCACCCTGGGCAGCAAGGGCGTCCGGATCGACCGCAAGGGCGAGGCCCCGATTCTGGTCGGCTGCCCGGTCGAGGACGCCAAGGTCGACCCGACCGGCGTCGGCGACGCCTTCCGGGCCGGCTTCCTGGCCGGTCTGTGCTGGGACCTCGACCTGGAGCGCGCCGCCCAGCTCGGCTGCATGCTCGCCACCCTGGTGATCGAGACCGTCGGCACCCAGGAGTACGAGCTGCGCCCGACCGCCTTCCTGAAGCGCTTCGAGGCCGCCTACGGCGCCGAGGCCGCCGCGGAGATCCGCGCGCACCTCGCCAAGTAGTCCTCCGCGCGCTCCGGTCAGGAGCGGCGCCTCACGAGGTAGGCCGAGCCCCGGTCGCCGCCGTAGTCGGCGGCCGGGACCTCGCCCGCGTACTCCTGCCCGCGCATCCAGCACCAGGCCGGCACGTCCAGCCGGGCCGCCTCGTCGTCCGACAGCACCGCGACCGTGCCGCCCACCGGCACCTCGCCGATCCGCTTCGCCAGCTCGATCACCGGCAGCGGACACCGCTTGCCCAGCGCGTCGACGACCAGCAGCGACTCCGTGGCGCCCGCGGGCGCGCGCAGGTCCAGCCCGAGCGGTGCCCGGACGCCGGCCACCAGCTCCGGGAGCACGGCGAGGAAGCGCTCCACGTCCGCCTCGGCCACCCCGTACGGCAGCGAGACCCGGACGTTCCCCTCGGTGAGCACCCCCATCGCGGCCAGCACATGGCTGGGCGTCAGGGTGGAGGAGGTGCAGGAGGAGCCGGAGGAGACCGCGAACCCCGCCCGGTCCAGCTCGGTCAGCAGCACCTCGCCGTCCACGTAGAGGCAGGAGAAGGTGACGATGTGCGGCAGCCGCCGCACCGGGTCGCCGACCACCTCCACCTCGGGCACCAACTGCGGCACCCTGCTGCGGATCCGCTCCACCAGCGCGTGCAGCCGGGCGTTCTCCCGCTCGGCCTCGGCCCGTACGGCGCGCAGCGAGGCGGCGGCGGCCACGATCGCCGGGACGTTGACGTAGCCGGGCACCCGCCCGCCCTCGCGCTCGTCGGCCGGCAGCGGCGACGCGTACCGGACGCCCTTGCGGACGGCGAGGATCCCGACGCCGGGCGGCCCGCCCCACTTGTGGGCGCTCGCGGTCAGCAGCGACCAGCCCGCCGGCACGTCCACCCGTCCGACGCTCTGGGCGGCGTCCACCAGCAGCGGCACCCCGGCCCCGGCGCAGAGCGCGGCCACCTCGCCGACCGGCTGGACGGTCCCCACCTCGTGGTTGGCGCTCTGCAGCGCGGCCAGCGCGGTGTCGGTGCGCAGCAGGGCGGCGAAGGCCGCCGGGTCGACCCGGCCGGCGCGGTCCACCGGGGCGACCGAGACCTCGCCGCCGCCCGCCTCGTGGCGTTCGGCGACGTGCAGCACGCTGGAGTGCTCCACCGCGGAGTGCACCAGGTGCCCGCCGCGCCGCCGGTTGCCGGTGAGGGCGCCCAGCAGGCCGAGTTGGACGGCCTGCGTCCCGCTGGCGGTGAAGGAGATCTCGTCGGGCCGCGCGCCCAGGACGGCGGCGACCGTCTCGCGGGCGGCGTCCAGCAGCATCCGGGCCTGCCGGCCGGAGCGGTACAACCGGGCCGGATCGGCCCAGCCCTCGTCCAGGGCGGCGGTCAGGGCCTGCCGTGCGACGGGGTGCAGAGGGGCCGTCGAGGCCACGTCGAAATACACGGTCACATTTAACGGCACGCATTCGACGACACACCCGGAAGCCCGCTGCTCCGCTCGGATTGCTCACCGGCCGTCAGTCGATCATCCCGAATGTCCGCTTCGTCCGGTGCGGACGGACCGTCACCCACCTTGTTCGAGGTCATCCCCCGATCGGGCGTACGGACCTCG
The DNA here is from genome assembly GCF_044329365.1 of Kitasatospora sp. NPDC017646. NCBI lineage: Bacteria > Bacillati > Actinomycetota > Actinomycetes > Kitasatosporales > Streptomycetaceae > Kitasatospora > Kitasatospora sp. NPDC017646. The sequence goes on from NZ_JBIRJC010000002.1 coordinate 421,389, forward strand.
AATGCCTACGATGACCTGCGGCGCAGCCCCTGTCGGGCCTGATCGGGCGACCGGGCGGCGCGTTACCGGGGGCTGCCCGTCAGGAGCGCATAAGGCTGGAGTAGGGTTTGGCCCGCATAAGCATTCAAACCGTGCCCGTGGACGGGTCGCCGGAGGGGCTCACACTCCCCTCCCGGTGCGACGCGAAGGCGGGCGAGACTTCGGGAAGGCGCTACGTGAGTCCCAACGGCTCCGACCGCTCGCCGCGGCGCACGATGCGGCGGAAGCTGCCTCAGGCGCTGGCACTGGGCCTCGTCATCGCGACCGCCACCGGCTGCTCGGCCAACGACCTCCCCAGGCTTGGCCTCCCGAGCCCCGTCACCAAGGAAGGGCCCATGGTCCTCCAGATGTGGCAGGGCTCCTGGATCGCGGCGCTGGTGGTCGGCGTACTGATGTGGGGTCTGATCATCTGGAGCGTGATCTTCCACCGGCGTAAGCGCACCGGTGTGGAGATCCCCCCGCAGACCCGGTACAACGTGCCCATCGAGGCGCTCTACACCGCGGTCCCCATCATCATCGTCTCGGTCCTCTTCTACTTCGTCGCCCGCGACGAGGCGAAGCTGACGCAGGTCTCCGCGAAGCCGCAGCACTACGTCAACGTGGTCGGCTTCCAGTGGAGCTGGGCGTTCAACTACGAGAACACCGAGACCCCCGACCCGGCCAACAAGGACGCCGCGTACGACGTCGGTACGCCCAAGGACGCTCCGACGCTCTGGCTGCCGGTCAACGAGACGGTGCAGTTCCGGCTCACCTCTCGTGACGTCATCCACGACTTCTGGCCCATCAACTTCATGATGAAGATGGACGTCGTGCCGGGCGTGGTGAACAAGTTCGAGGTCACCCCGACCGTCAAGGGCGAGTACAAGGGCAAGTGCGCCGAGCTCTGCGGCGTCGACCACTCTCGCATGCTGTTCAACGTCAAGGTCGTCGATCGCGCCGACTACGACAAGCACCTGGCCGACCTTCGTGCCAAGGGCCAGAACGGCGCGGTGCCCTCCGGCGTCATCACCATGGGAAGTGAAGCGAAGTGACCATCCTCAACGAGCCCGCCGCGGCCGGCGGGGGCGCCGAGGCCGTCACGGTCGGGGCGCAGCGGACCCGGAAGCCGGGTTCGACCATCATCAAGTGGCTGACCACCACTGACCACAAGACGATCGGCACCCTGTACCTGGGCACGTCGTTCGCCTTCTTCCTGATCGGTGGCATCCTCGCCCTGGTCATGCGTGCCGAGCTGGCTCGTCCCGGGACCCAGATCCTGTCGAACGAGCAGTTCAACCAGGCGTTCACGATGCACGGCACGATCATGCTGCTGATGTTCGCGACGCCGCTGTTCGCGGGCTTCGCGAACTGGATCATGCCGCTGCAGATCGGCTCCCCGGACGTGGCCTTCCCGCGTCTGAACATGTTCGCGTACTGGCTGTACCTCTTCGGTTCGAGCATCGCGGTCTGCGGCTTCCTGACCCCGAACGGCGCGGCCGACTTCGGCTGGTTCGCCTACTCCCCGCTGTCGGACGCGGTGCACTCGCCCGGCGTCGGCGGTGACATGTGGATCATGGGTCTGGCCTTCTCCGGCTTCGGCACGATCCTCGGTGCGGTCAACTTCATCACCACGATCATCTGCATGCGCGCCCCGGGCATGACGATGTTCCGGATGTCGATCTTCGTCTGGAACGTCCTGCTGACCTCGGTGCTGGTCCTGCTGGCCTTCCCGGTGCTGGCCGCCGCGCTGTTCGCCCTGGAGGCGGACCGCAAGTTCGGGGCGCACGTCTTCGATCCCGCCAACGGCGGGGCGATGCTGTGGCAGCACCTGTTCTGGTTCTTCGGCCACCCCGAGGTGTACATCATCGCGCTGCCGTTCTTCGGCATCGTGTCGGAGATCATCCCGGTCTTCAGCCGCAAGCCGATGTTCGGCTACTCCGGCCTGATCGCGGCCACCATCGCGATCGCCGGTCTGTCCGTGACGGTGTGGGCGCACCACATGTACGTCACCGGACAGGTGCTGCTGCCGTTCTTCTCCTTCATGACCTTCCTGATCGCGGTCCCGACCGGTGTGAAGTTCTTCAACTGGGTCGGCACCATGTGGAAGGGCTCGCTGAGCTTCGAGACGCCGATGCTCTGGACGGTCGGCTTCCTGGTCACCTTCCTCTTCGGTGGTCTGACCGGTGTCCTGCTGGCCTCGCCGCCGATCGACTTCCACGTCTCGGACTCGTACTTCGTCGTCGCCCACTTCCACTACGTGGTCTTCGGCACCGTCGTGTTCGCGATGTTCGCCGGCTTCCACTTCTGGTGGCCGAAGATGACCGGCAAGATGCTGGACGAGCGTCTGGGCAAGATCACCTTCTGGACGCTGTTCTTCGGCTTCCACACCACCTTCCTGGTGCAGCACTGGCTGGGTGCGGAGGGCATGCCCCGCCGTTACGCCGACTACCTGGCCTCGGACGGCTTCACCACCCTGAACACCGTCTCGACCATCGGCTCCTTCGTGCTCGGCCTGTCGATCCTGCCGTTCCTCTACAACGTCTGGAAGACCGCCAAGTACGGCGAGAAGGTCACCGTGGACGACCCGTGGGGCTTCGGCCGCTCCCTGGAGTGGGCGACCTCCTGCCCGCCGCCGCGGCACAACTTCCTCACCCTGCCCCGGATCCGCTCCGAATCCCCGGCCTTCGACCTCCACCACCCGGAGATCGCCGCGCTGGACTACCTGGAGAACCACGGCGAGCCGGCCAAGCACCTCGCCGGTGTGACCCCGGCGAAGTACGACGCCCCGAAGCTGGGCAAGGGCAAGCAGGAGGGTGACGCCTGATGAAGGAACAGGGAAAGATCTTCCTTGGCCTGTCGGTCTTCGTGCTGGCGATGGCCATCACCTACGGCCTGTGGACCAACAACGCGAGCGGCCCGGGCCTGGAGGCCGCCGGTACCACCGCGTTGTTCCTCGCCTTCGGTCTGTGCGCCTTCATCGGGTACTACCTCGCCTTCACCGCCCGTCGGGTGGACAGCGGCGCTGGTGACAACCCCGAGGCCGAGGTCGCGGACGACTCCGGCGAGCTGGGCTTCTTCGCCCCGCACAGCTGGCAGCCGCTGTCGCTGGCGCTCGGTGGCGCGCTCGCCTTCCTGGGCGTGATCTTCGGCTGGTGGCTGATGTTCTGGGCCGCCCCGATCATCCTGATCGGCATCTTCGGATGGGTCTTCGAGTTCTACCGGGGCGAGAACCAGAACCAGTAGGTTCCCGCTTCCCGACCACAGGGCCGGTCCTCCCGCACGGGGGGACCGGCCCTGCTGCGTCCCCGGGGTGAGGGCCTCACTCACCCGGGTGAACGGAGGGTCGCTCGGATGTCGCTCGATCCGGGCCGTTCCTACGATCTGATCAATCGTGCGAATAGTGCAGACCCCTCGGAGGCGGTCATGGCCGACAGGCGCGGAATCGCAGGTATGGGCAGCATCTCGCTGGCCCTGGCAGTGCTGGCCCCGCTGGCCGCCTGCACGTCGGGGGACGACGAATCCTCCGGACCGCACCGGATCGATGCGGCTCCACTCGTCCACCTCTCGGCCGAGGGCAAGGTCGACCCCTCGAAGCCGGTCACCGTGACCGCCAGGGAGGGCAGCCGGCTCACCGACGTCACCGTGGTCGGCCCGGACGGCCGGGTGGTGGCCGGCAAGCTCGCCGACGACCAGCGCAGCTGGCAGACCACCGGGCGGCTGAAGGCCGACACCGCGTACGCCGTGCGGATCTCCGCCGACGACGGGAAGAACGGCCGCGGCGACACCACCCAGAACTTCAGGACCCTCGCCGCCCAGCGCGTGCTCACCGCCAAGCTGGGCCCGGACTCCTCCGGCAGCGGCGTCTACGGCGTCGGCCAGCCGCTCACCGTGCAGCTCTCCGAGGCGGTGAAGGACCCGCACGCCCGTCAGGAGGTGGAGAGCGCGCTGACCGTGACCTCCCAGCCGGCCGTCACCGGCGCCTGGTACTGGGTGGACGACAAGAACCTGCACTTCCGCCCGCAGGAGTACTGGCCGGCCGGCACGACCGTGTCGCTGGCCTTCGACGACACCGGCAGCCGGATCGCCGACGGCCTCTACGGCGGCGACCGCAGCTCGCTGCGGCTGCGGATCGGCGCCCGGGTCGAGTCCGTGATCGACGCGGCCGCCCACGAACTCACCCTCAAGCGTGACGGCGAGGCGGTCAGGACCATCCCGGTCACCACCGGCAAGCCCGGCTTCGACACCCGCAACGGCATCAAGGTGGTGCTCGGCCAGGAGCGCTCGGTGCGGATGAGCGGCGAGACGATCGGCATAGCCGCCGGCAGCTCGGAGGCCTACGACCTGAACGTCGAGTGGGCCACCCGGGTGACCTGGAGCGGCGAGTACGTCCACGCGGCACCCTGGTCGGTCGACTGGCAGGGCGTGGACAACGTCAGCCACGGCTGCACCGGCATGAGCACCGACAACGCCAAGTGGTTCTACGAGAACACCCGGGTGGGGGACCTGGTGACGGTGGTGAACAGCCGTGGCGCCACCATGGAGTCCTTCGGCAACGGCTTCGGGGACTGGAACGTCTCCTGGGCCGACTGGGTGAAGCACAGCGCCCTCGGCAAGCCCGTCAGCACCACCGTCCCGGCCGCCCAGGCCCCCGCCGCCGGGATGATGCGCCCGGAGGTCTGATACCGGCTCCGGGCGCCCGAGACGGGCGGGCGCGCGCTACGGCTCGGGGGGTCAGGCCTCGGGGTAGGTCACGCCCAGGGCGGTGACGACGGCGGCCAGGGCGTCCGGGTGGGACAGGCCCAGTCGGCTCGCGCGCTCGGCGTACTCGGTGGCGGCCTCGGCCGCCAGCCGGTGGGCGGCGTCACCGGTGGCGGCGATCAGGGTGCCGCGCCGGCCGTGGGTCTCCACCACGCCGTCCGCCTCCAGCTCCTTGTAGGCCCGGGCGACCGTCCCGGCGGCCAGCCCCAGCTCCTCGGCCAGCGCCCGCACGGTGGGCAGCCGCAGCCCGGTTGCCAGGGCTCCGGAGCGGGCCTGCTCGGCGATCTGGGCGCGGATCTGCTCGTACGGGGGAGTGGCGGCGGCGGGGTCGACGGACAGCTGCACGGGTGGCTCCTGGAAGCGGTGCGGGGACGAGAAAGCCCGAGGGCCGCTGACCAGACGAACTCTGGTCAGCGGCCCTCGGGGTGACGCGGGGGTGCGTACGGGATCAGTGGTGGCCGTGGCCGCTGGTGATCTCGTGGTGCTCCTCGGCGGTGGGCTTGGGGATCTGGCTGCCCTCGCCGTAGAAGCCGCGGGAGAGCTTGGCCCGGGTGCGGGTGAGGGCGCCGGCCTTGCGGGCAACGCCGTTCTCGTCCGTCTGGGCCGGCAGCTCGATCGGCTGGTTCTGCTCGTGCGCCGTGAGCGTGTGCAGGTCCTTCTGCGGCAGCTGGGCGTGCACCTCGACGTACTCGCCGTGCGGCAGGCGCTTGATGACGCCGGTCTCGCGGCCGTGCAGCACCTTCTCCTTGTCGCGGCGCTGGAGGCCGAGGCACCAGCGCTTGGTGACGATGAAGGTGATGACCGGCACCACGAAGAAGCCGGTGCGCACGAAGTAGGTGATCGCGTTGAGCGACAGGTGGAAGTGCGTGGCGAACAGGTCGTTGCCACCACCCACCAGCAGGACCAGGTACAGGCTGATCCAGGCGGCACCCAGGGCGGTGCGGACCGGGGCGTTGCGCGGGCGGTCCAGGATGTGGTGCTCGCGCTTGTCGCCGGTGATCCAGCCCTCGATGAACGGGTAGACCGCGATCGCGACCAGCACCAGCGGGAAGATCATCAGCGGGATGAAGACACCCAGGTTCAGGGTGTGGCCCCACAGGCTGATCTCCCAGCCCGGCATGACGCGGATCAGGCCCTCGGAGAAGCCCATGTACCAGTCGGGCTGGGCGTCGGTCGACACCTGGTCCGGACGGTACGGGCCGTACGCCCAGATCGGGTTGATCGTGGCGATCGCCGAGACTGCGGCGATGATGCCGAAGACGAGGAAGAAGAAGCCACCGGCCTTGGCCATGTAGACCGGCATCAGCGGCATGCCGACGACGTTCTTCTCGGTCTTGCCCGGGCCCGCCCACTGGGTGTGCTTGTGGTAGAAGACCAGGATCAGGTGCGCCACCAGCAGGCCGAGCATGATGCCCGGGATCAGCAGGACGTGGATGGTGAAGAACCGCGGCACGATGTCGTGGCCGGGGAACTCGCCCCCGAACAGGAACATCTGGATGTAGGTGCCGACCAGCGGGACGGCGAGGATCGCGCCTTCCATGAAGCGGATACCGGTACCCGACAGCAGGTCGTCCGGCAGCGAGTAGCCGAAGAAGCCGTCGAACATGCCCAGGACCAGCAGCAGGAAGCCGAAGACCCAGTTGATCTCACGCGGCTTGCGGAACGCGCCGGTGAAGAACACGCGCATCATGTGCACGAGCATCGCGGCCACGAAGACCAGGGCGGCCCAGTGGTGGATCTGGCGGATCAGCAGACCGCCGCGGATCTCGAAGCTGATGTCCACCGTCGAGGCGTACGCCTCGGACATCCCGATGCCCTTGAGCGGCACGTACGAGCCGTTGTAGACGACCTCGGCCATCGACGGCTTGAAGAACAGCGTCAGGTAGACACCGGTCAGGATGATGATGACGAAGGTGTAGAGGCAGATCTCGCCCAGCATGAAGGACCAGTGGTCCGGGAAGATCTTCCGCAGGTTGGCCTTGGCGAGGGAGTAGATCCCCAGCCGGCCGTCCGTCCAGTCAGCCGCGGCCTCCCACTTGTTGGCGGGGTTGGCACGCGTGCTGGAGGGCTTGGCGGCACCGGTCGTGGTGCTGCTCGCGCTACTCATCGAGCACGCTCCCAGAAGCTCGGGCCGACAGGCTTCTCGAAGTCGCCGGTGGCGACCAGGTTGCCCTTGTCGTCAGTGGTGATCTTCAGCTGCGGCAGCGGGTGGCCGGCCGGGCCGAAGATGACGCGCGCGCCGTCCGACAGGTCGAAGGTCGACTGGTGGCAGGGGCAGAGCGCGTGGTGGGTCTGCTGCTCGTACAGGCTGATCGGGCAGCCGACGTGGGTGCAGATCTTGGAGTAGGCGAGGATGCCCTCGAATCCCAGCTCCTTGGACTTGTCGTCCTTGATGTCCTCCGGTGCGATGCGCACCAGCATCAGGGCGTCCTTGGCGATCTGCTGCTGGAAGTCCTCGCTGTGGGTGGACAGACCCTCCGGCATGGCGAAGGTCAGCGAGCCGACGCCGATGTCCTCGGGCTTCATCGGCTGCATGGTGTTCATGTTGATGAGCGCCAGCGGCTTGGCCGGGGTCGCCTCCTTCCAGCCCGTCTCCTGGAGCTTCTTCTCCGGCAGCGGGCCCAGGTCGCGGAGCAGGACCACGCCGGAGAGCGGGACCAGCGCCATCGACCCGATGAGGGTGTTGCGGATCATCTTGCGGCGACCGAAGCCGGACTCGGCGGCACCGGTCTTGAACTGCTCGATGACGTCAGCGCGGACCTCGTCGGAAGCCTCGATCGGGTGACGCTCGGACGGCATCTCGACGTCCGACATCAGGGTGCGGGCCCAGTGGACCGCGCCCGCGCCGATCAGGAACAGTGCGACGCCCAGGGTCAGGCCGAGCGCGAAGTTCAGCGCGCTGACGTGACCCAGCGGGAAGATGTAGACGATCTTGTCCGGGTCGATGGCCACGTACGAGGCGATGAAGCCGACGGTGGCGAGCATCGAGACCACGAACATCAGCGAGACCTGGCGCTCGGCCCGCTTGGCGGCCCGCTCGTCGATGTCGGTGCGACGGGGCTCGTGGGCCGGCAGGCCCGGGTCGGCGAACGGGTTGCCGTGGTCGGCCACCTCGCCGGCGGAGCCGTGCGGCTCCGGGAGCTTCTCTTCTGACATGTCGTGGCTCATGACTTCTTGGCCTTGGTGGTGTGGGCGGCGACCCAGATCGCGACCGCGATGAGCGTGCCGAGGCCGAAGATCCAGCCGAACAGGCCCTCGGTCACCGGACCGAGGCTGCCCAGGGTGAGACCGCCGGGGTTGGGCTCATCGTTGGTGGTGTGGCGGACGAAGGCCACGATCTGCTTCTTCTGCTCCTCGGGCATGGTGCTGTCCGGGAACGACGGCATGTTCTGCGGGCCGGTCTGCATGGCCTCGTAGATGTGCTTGGCGTCCACGCCCTCCAGCGACGGGGCGTACTTGCCCTTGGTCAGGGCACCGCCCTGGCCCGCGAAGTTGTGGCACTGGGCGCAGTTGGTGCGGAACAGCTCGCCACCCTTGGAGATGTCATCGGGGTTGGTCGAGTTGTACTGCTCCGGCTTCGGAGCGATCGGGCCGGGGCCGAGCGAACCGATGTACGCGGCGAGCTGGTCGATCTCGCCCTGGGTGTAGATCTTCGGCTTGCGCGGCACCTGGGCGCCGGGCTGCTGGGCCGGCATGCGGCCGGTGCCGACCTGGAAGTCGACGGCAGCCGAGCCGACGCCGACCAGGCTCGGACCCTCGCTGCTGCCCTGGCCGTTGATGCCGTGGCAGGAGGAGCAGCCGACGGCGAAGAGCCTCTTGCCCTCATCGATCGCGAGCGACTGCGCGGCGACGTCGGCCTGCGCCTTGTCGGCGGGCGCGAACGCGGCGTACAGCCCCCCGGTTGCCGCCAGGGCGAGAAGTAGGACGACCAGCGCCGCCAATGGGTGGCGCCGTCGTGCGGAGAGCTTTTTCACGGAATAACCCCGGTGTCAGGATCTGGTCGACTGGTGGGTGCACCCGCGGCCGGTCTGGCCGGCACGAGGCTGCCTGTCCAAGGCTGCGCGCGCGGTCGGTCGGTGGGAGCGTCGGCACCGGCAGAAGCGGCCCGTCGCCGGTGAGGGCGGGGGCCGCAGCCGGTGGCCAGCGACCTGATCAGCTGGTTACTTGATCAGGTAGATGGTCGCGAACAGGCCGATCCACACGACGTCGACGAAGTGCCAGTAGTAGGACACGACGATCGCGGCGGTGGCCTGCTCGTGCGTGAAGCGCTTGGCTGCGTACGTCCGTCCCAGGACCAGCAGGAAGGCGATCAGACCACCCGTCACGTGCAGACCGTGGAAGCCGGTGGTCAGGTAGAACACCGTGCCGTACGGGTCGGAGGACAGCGAGAGGCCGTCGTTCTTGACCAGCTCGGTGTACTCGTAGACCTGGCCGCCGATGAAGATCGCGCCCATGAAGAACGTGAGCATGAACCACCCGCGGAGCTTCTTCACGTCACCGCGCTCGGCGGCGAACACGCCGAGCTGGCAGGTGAGCGAGGAGAGCACCAGGATGGTGGTGTTGACCGAGGAGAACGTCACGTTGAGGGCGTGCGCCTTCTCGGCCCAGAACTCGGCTCCCTTGACGGAGCGGAGCGTGAAGTACATCGCGAAGAGGGCCGCGAAGAACATCAGCTCGGAACTGAGCCAGACGATCGTTCCGACGCTGACCATGTTCGGTCGATTGACCGATCCGTGCGCGTGCCCGGTTTCTGTTGCTGTTGCTGTCGCCACGACGGACATTATGTCGGTCCCTTATTCCGTCTTCACGTCGGGGGGTGTCCCTCGGAGTGTCCGGTGCGTGCGGTATGCCCGCTTGGCGGGCGGCGGGGTGCCCGTACGGGGGCTGAGCAGCGGCGTGTCCCTTTTCTGACGGTTCCTCGGAGGGCCCGCTACCCCGTTGCCCGGCGCGCCGTTGCACGGACGGCGCAGTGCCGGGGTGTAGGGGAGGGGGGAGCCGCGTCCGCCGTCCGGGTGGACCGGGAGGGTCCGGGTGACGGGCCGTCCTCCGGGTGGGTGAGCCACGGGCGGGGCGGCTCGGGGGGGAACGTGCGCGAGGGGGACCGGCGACGGGGGAAACGGGAGTAGCATCCGGATCAGGTGAACGTGGTCCGGATCACACTTGAGGGAGCAGGGTTCATGGCGTACACGACCGACGAGACGCTCACCGTCCTCGTCTACAGCGACGACCGCAACACCCGCGAGCAGGTGCTGACGGCGCTCGGCCGTCGGCCCGCCGAGGATCTTCCGGAGCTGTCCTACCTCGAGTGCGCGACCACCCCCGCGGTGATCAGGGCATTGGAGAAGGGGGGCATCGACCTCTGCGTGCTGGACGGCGAGGCGGTTCCGGCCGGCGGGCTGGGCCTCGGGCGCCAGCTCAAGGACGAGATCTACGGCTGCCCGCCGGTGCTGGTGCTGATCGGCCGGCCGCAGGACTCCTGGCTCGCCGCCTGGAGCCGGGCCGATGCCGCGATCTCCCACCCGGTGGACCCGGTGGCGCTGGCCGGGGCGGTCGCCACCCTGCTGCGGGCACGGCTGGCGAAGCGGGCCCCGGTCGCGCGCTGAGCGGTGCCGTCTCAGTACTGGAGATGACAGGGGTCCACGTACCCCGCCGCTCGATAGGCTGGCTCCATCCGTACGGACGTCCCTCGGCACCGGGGGAACCGACAACAGCTGGAGTCAGCCATGGTGAACGTGAACCCTGCGAACGGTGGTACCGACCCCGCGCAGGTGGTCCGCACCTGGCCGGACCTCCTGGCGGCGTTGTTGAAGGGGGAGGACCTCGACCGCTCGTCCACCGCGTGGGCGATGGACCGGATCATGAGCGGCGAGGCGTCCCCCGTCCAGGTGGCCGGGTTCATGGTGGCGCTGCGGGCCAAGGGCGAGACGGTGGACGAGATCGCCGGCCTGGTCGACGCGATGTACGAGCACGCCGAGCCGCTGGACATCCCCGGCCCGGCGGTCGACATCGTCGGCACCGGCGGCGACCGGGCGAAGACCGTCAACATCTCCACCATGTCGGCGATCGTCGCGGCGGCCGCCGGGGCCAAGGTGGTCAAGCACGGCAACCGGGCCGCCTCCTCCTCCAGCGGCTCCTCGGACGTGCTGGAGAAGCTGGGGGTGGCGCTGGACCTGTCGGCCCGGCGGGTGGCCGAGGTGGCCGAGGAGGTCGGGCTCACCTTCTGCTTCGCGGCGAAGTTCCACCCCTCGATGCGGCACGCCGCCACCGCGCGGCGGGACCTGGGGGTGCCGACCGCCTTCAACATCCTCGGCCCGCTGACCAACCCGGCGAAGGTCACCTCGCACGCGATCGGCTGCTTCGACACCCGGCTCTCCGGGCTGATCGCCGGTGTGCTGGCCCGGCGCGGGGCGACGGCGCTGGTGTTCCGCGGTGACGACGGGCTGGACGAACTGACCATCACCACCACCTCGCGGGTGTGGCTGGTGCGCGACGGGGTGGTCACCGAGACGACCTTCGACCCGCGGGACGTCGGCATCGAGCTGGTTGGCATCGAGGCGCTGCGCGGAGCCGACGCCGCGTACAACGCCGAGGTCGCGCGCCGGATGCTGGCCGGGGAGCGCGGGCCGGTGCGGGACGCCGTGCTGCTGAACACGGCGGCGGCGCTGGTCGCGATGGACCTCGGCGACGCGCCGCTGACGGAGCAGCTCGCGGCGGGCATGGCGCGGGCGGCCGAGGCGATCGACTCGGGCGCTGCGCAGGAGCTGCTGCGGCGGTGGTCGGAGGCCACCAGCCGGATCTGAGGCGGTGGTTGAGGGCCCGTGTCGCGTCGTCGGCACGGGCCCGAGCGCCTTGGAGGCGAGCGGGCGGGAACGCCGTCCGGATGGTGGATGCCTGTTTGACCGTCCGACGCACCCGACCTAGAGTCTTCGCCAGGTCATGAGTGACAGCGTCAAGCCCCAGCTGGCTGTCCGGCAACCCTCCGTCCGTGGCGGGGTGCCCTGGGTGAGGACCGGGTCGCCGGGCAAGCCGTCCGCGCGACAAGCGCGGACACCGGACGACGAGCACTCCCGGGGTCCCTTGCCCCCAGAAGGAGTGTGTCCCCATGTCCGTCTCCGTTGACCTCCACGCCCCGCTCGCCGTTCTCGGCCAGGACGTCCAGGTGCCGCTCGCCAGCGGCGAGAAGGTCGGTTACGCGGCACTCGACTACGCGGCCAGCGCGCCGGCGCTCCAGCGGGTGTGGGACGACGTCGCCGCCTACGCGCCGTACTACGGCAGCGTGCACCGCGGCGCGGGGTACCTGTCGCAGCTGTCCACCGACCTGTTCGAGCAGAGCCGCCGGACCGTCGCCGACTTCCTCGACCTGCGCGGCGGCGACCAGGTGGTCTTCACCCGCGCCACCACCGACTCGCTCAACCTGCTGGCCGCCGCCGTCCCGGCCGGCACCCGGGTGTTCGCCTTCGAGACCGAGCACCACGCCTCGCTGCTGCCCTGGGCGCACGCCGGACTGGAGGTCAGCTACCTGCGGGCGCCGCGCTCGCGGGCCGAGGCGGTGGCCGCGCTGGAGGCGGCGCTCGCCGCGGCGTCCGAGGGGCCGAAGCTGCTGTGCGTCACCGGCGCCTCCAACGTGACCGGCGAGCTGTGGCCGGTCGCCGAGCTGACCGCGACCGCGCACCGGCACGGCGCCCGGGTGGTGCTGGACGCCGCCCAGCTGGCCCCGCACCACCGGGTCTCGGTGCGCGAACTGGACGTCGACTGGATCGCCTTCTCCGGCCACAAGCTCTACGCGCCGTTCGGCGCCGGGGTGCTGGCCGGGCGGGCGGACTGGCTGGACGCGGCGGAGCCGTACCTGGCCGGTGGCGGGGCGACCCGGACGGTGGCCCGGGAACCGGACGGCTCGGTGGCGGTGCAGTGGAACACCGGGCCGGCCCGGCACGAGGCCGGCTCGCCGAACGTCATCGGCGCCTACGCGATCGCCTCGGCCTGCCGGGCGCTGACCGAGGCCGGCTTCGACGCGCTGGAGGCCCGGGAGCGGCAGCTGGTCGAGCGGCTGACGGCGGGGCTGGCGCAGATCCCGGAGGTCAGGGTGCTGAACCTGTTCGGCGAGGCCGGCGACATTCGGAGCAGCGCCCGGGTGGGCGTGCTGTCCTTCGTCGTCCGCGGCTGGAACAGCTCGCACTTCTCGGCCGCGCTGTCCGCCGAGTACGGCATCGGGGTGCGCGACGGGCTGTTCTGCGCCCACCCCCTGGTGCGGACGCTGCTCGGCGACGAGGAGGTGGCGCCGTCCGAGTGCGGGGCGCCGGAGCCCTCGCTCCCGGGGGAGCGCAGCCTGAACGCGATCCGGGTGAGCTTCGGGGCCGGGACGCCGGACGAGCACATCGAGCGCTTCCTGACCGCCGTCCGCGAGCTGGTCACCGACGGCGCGGCGTGGAACTACCGCAACGAGGGCGGCCGTTGCGTCGCCGACAGTCGGCGCTGAGGCACGGCCCGTGGGCCAGACGGCTACTCGTCCAGGCCGAGGGCGAAGGCCGCTTCCAGGTCGTGCTGGGAGTAGGTACGGAAGGCGATCTGGGTCTCGGTGTGGGCCACGCCCGGGACCTTGTTCAGCCGACCCGGGATGACCTCGGCCAGGTCGTCGTGGCGGCGCACCCGCACCATCGCCACCAGGTCGTAGCCGCCGGTCACCGAGTACACCTCGCTGACGCCCTCGATGGCGGCGATGGCCTCGGCGATCTCCGGGATGCGGTCGACACTGGTCTTGATCAGGACGATGGCGGTGATCACTGTTTCGGGCTCCTTCGTGGGGTGCGGCCAGCGTATCGGGCCTCAGCCGGGGCGTCTCGAGGGGTGTCCGACCACGGTGCAGGCGTACAGGAAGCCGGCCGAGAAGCCGATCACGTGCACCAGGTAGGCCACCCCGGGACCGGCCGAGTGCACCGACCACCACTGCAGCGCGAACCAGAGGCCGAGCACCAGCCAGGCGGGGAAGCGCAGCGGGAGGAAGAGGAGCAGCGGGACCAGGGCGGTCACCCGGGCCCTCGGGTGGAAGCGCAGGTAGGCGCCGAGCACGGCGGAGATCGCGCCCGAGGCGCCGATCAGGACGCGGGTGGAGTCGGGCGAGTGCGCCTCGGCGAGCGCGAAGCCGTACGAGGCGAGGCTGCCGGCGGCCAGGTAGAAGAGGAGGTACCTAACCCGGCCGACCCGCCGTTCGACGGTGGGGCCGAAGACGTGGAGGAAGAGCAGGTTGCCCAGCAGGTGCAGCCAGCCGGCGTGCAGGAAGAGCCCGGTGAGGGCGGAGACCGCCGGGCGCTTGCCCGGGGTGGGGGCGGCGGGGCAGCCGGGGACCGGGTCGGGGCCCTCGGCCAGCTGCTCGGCGGTGAGCGGGTGGCCGGTCAGCAGCTCGGCGGGGACGGCGCCCCAGCGCTGCTCGTACCGCTGCTCGGTACAGACCTGGGTCAGGCCGGTGCCGTACATCGGGTTGAGGCCGGCGGCCGGGCCGAGCAGGAAGACCAGCGTGTTGACCGCGATCAGGGCGTAGGTGACCGCCGGGGCGGGCACCGCCGGGCGGCCGCCCCGCGCTTCGGTCTGGCCGGGAGCCACGAGCGCCATGCGGCCAAGCATCCCTCCGCGCGCGGCGGGTGACACGGCGGTTTACGGCAGGTGGACTAGCCACCGTGTTCCGGCAACCGGTGGTCGGGGTGGTTGCCCCAGGCAATAGGCTTGGGGCGGGCAATCCCGTCTCCCGCCGCCGACGCCGGGGCTCCGGGGGGAGCGCCTAGCCACCCAGGGACCGGCCGAGAGGATCCCCGATGACTGTCCCCGCACTGACCGCCGAGACGCGCTGGCGCTGCACGCTGTGCGGCAACCTCACCCGCTTCGACGTGACCCGCACCGCGAGGGTGACCGAGTTCCTGCACTTCGACCTGGCCGGCGAGTCCGCGGTCGAGGAGACCGAGGTGCTCAGCGAGACGATCGAGTCGGTGCGCTGCCGCTGGTGCAACGCGGTGGACCAGGTCGAGCTGGTGGCCCGCCCGGGTGCCGAGGGCGCGGAGGCCCCCGCCGAGCAGGGCTGATCCCGCCGGTGCGGTGGGCGGTGCGCGACGCGGCCGTCCACCGCACGGGACAATACAGACAAGACGCACGGAGCGTGACGACAGGGACGGCCGTGGGCCGCACCCGCTGGACCAGGATCGGAGCCGAGGACGTGGTGGACGCAGCGAGGGAGCCCGGCGAAGCGCAGGGGCTTCAGCCCGCTGCGCAGGCACCGGAGCCGGCCGCCGGGACGGTCCCGTCCGAGAGCGCTGCGCCGGAGGGGACCGCGGCAGGGGCCGCTGCCTCCGGCGGCGGTGATTCCGCTGCCGCTGCTTCCGAGGCTGCTGCCTCCGAGGCTGCTGCTTCTGGCGCCGCTGCTTCGAACGCCGCCGCGGAGCGCGCCGCCGAGAAGCTGGACCGGCCGCTGCCGGAGGGCGTGCGCCGGCGCGTGGTCGGGCTGGCCTCGGACGCGCTGGGTGGCCTGGCGACCGCGGAGCTGCCGCAGAGCCTGCGCCAGTACGTCAAGTTCACCCCGGCGCGGCGGACCAAGTACGCGGCCACCGCGCTGGCGGCGGCGCTGGAGTCCGAGCCGGCCTTCCGGGTGCGGATAGCGGAGCGGCTGCGGCTGGGCCAGCCGGATCTGGTGAAGGCGTTGGAGTCGGGCACCGTCCCCGGCGCCGCCGATCCGATGGACGTCGCGGCCGCCGCCTACCTGGTGCGCTCGGCGGGTTGGAGCCGGCTGGTCGCCGAGGCCGGCGAGGAGGCCGAGCGGGCCGGCGCCGAGGACGCGGCGGCGGAGGCCACCCGGCTGGTGGAGAAGCTGCAGGCCGAGCTGGCCGAGGTCCGGGCCGCGGCGCGGGCGGACCTGGACCGTCAGCGCGCGGAGTTCGAGGGCGTCCGGCGGGAGGCCGAGTCGCTGCGCAAGAAGGTGCGGTCGCTGGAGAGCGACACCCGCCGGGCGCAGGCCGAGACCCGGCGGGTGACCGGGGAGCTGGAGGCCGCGAAGGCGCAGGCCGCGGCGGAGCGCAGTGCGGCCGAGGGCGAGGCCCGGCGGCTGCGGCACCGGGTGTCCGAGCTGGAGAACGCCGCCGAGCAGGGCCGCCGGTCGGCCCGCGAGGGGCGCAGCGTCGAGGACATGCGGCTGCGGCTGCTGCTGGACACCGTGCTGCAGTCGGCGCAGGGCCTGCAGCGCGAGCTGGCGCTGCCGGTCTCCCAGATCCGGCCGGCGGACACGGTGGAGGCGGTGGTGCCGGGGGCGGCCTCGCCGCACGACGTGGCCCGGCGCGGCCTGGCCGAGGACGATCCGGCGCTGCTGGACCAACTGCTGGCGATCCCGCAGGTGCACCTGGTGGTGGACGGCTACAACGTGACCAAGACCGGGTACCCGACGCTGCCGCTGGAGCAGCAGCGGATCCGGCTGCTGGGCGGGCTGGCGATGCTGGCCCAGCGCACCCAGGCGGAGGTCACCTGTGTGTTCGACGGGCAGGACCTGGACGTGCCGGTCATCATGGCGCCACCGCGCGGGGTGCGGGTACGGTTCAGTCGGACCGGGGAGACCGCGGACGAGCTGATCCGCCGTCTGGTCCGGGCCGAACCGCAGGGCCGTCCGGTGGTGGTGGTGTCCACCGACCGGGAGGTCGCGGAGGGCGTGCGGAAGGCGGGCGCGCGCCCGGTGGCCTCGGTGCTGCTGCTGAACCGGCTGGCCCGGCCCTGACCGCTCCGGCGGACGTGACGCCTGGTCAGTGCCCGTTTCGGGTGCTTTTCGCGGGGGTGTGCGGATCCGGTGAAGTGAGGGTGGGAACCGGCGTTCACACCTTCGGGGGAGTGGCAAAACGGATAGATCTTCACTAGGGTCTGGCGTCAAACCTATTTTCCGGAATCTCACCCGAACAGGTGAGTCCGATGGAAGAAGGAGCCGGTCCCTTGGCCTCCCACCGCCGTCCCAAGCAGCCGAGCCGCGCGCGGGTCTCCGTGCTCACCGCTGCCGCTGCGACTGCGGTCGCCCTCTCCGCCCAGGTGGCCGCGCACGCCGCGCCGCAGCCGAACACGTCCGACGTCAAGGCGCAGATCGACCAGCTCCAACAGGAGCAGGAGCAGGCGGCGGAGAAGTACAACGGTGCCAAGGAGCGCGCCGACCAGCTCCGCAAGCAGGCCGACCAGCTGCAGGACCAGGTGGCCCGCAGCCAGGACCAGATGAGCCAGCTGCAGACCGGCCTGTCCCAGGTCGCGGGCGAGCAGTACCGCACCGGTGGCATCGACCCGTCCGTCCAGCTGATGCTCTCCTCCGACCCGTCCGGCTACCTGGACAAGGCGTCGAGCGTCCAGCAGGCCAGCGAGAGCCAGACCGAGGCGCTCAAGGGCCTGCTCGACCAGCAGCGCCGGCTGGACCAGGAGAAGGCCGAGGCGGCCGCCGTGCTGGCCTCGCTGGACTCCACCACCAAGGACCTCAACCAGGCCAAGGCGGACGTCAACACCAAGCTGAAGGCCGCGCAGGACCTGCTGAACTCGCTCAGCGCCGCCGACCGGGCCGCGCTGAAGGCCCAGCAGCAGCAGGACGACCGCGCCTCGCGCGCCGCCGCCCGGGTCGACCTCAGCAGCCTGCCGCCGGCCAGCGGCTACGCGGCCGTGGCCGTGGCCAAGGCGATGAGCAAGCAGGGCTCGCCGTACGTGTGGGGCTCCACCGGGCCGAACACCTTCGACTGCTCGGGCCTGATGGTCTGGTCGTACGCCCAGGCCGGGGTCTCGCTGCCGCGCACCTCGCAGGAGCAGGGCAACGTCGGTACCCGGGTGCCGTCGCTGGACCAGGCCCAGCCCGGCGACCTGGTGATCTACGGCAGCGACCGGCACCACGTCGGGATGTACATCGGCAACGGCATGGTGGTCCACGCGCCGCACACCGGCGACGTGGTGAAGGTGATGAAGGCCGACGCGATGCCGATCAACACGATCCGCCGGGTCTGACGGCCCGACACGCCGGGCGGTCGACCCCGGCCCTGTGATCCGCGCCACCTCCCGATCCGGGGGGTGGCGCTTCGGGTTCGCCCGCTCCTCGTCCGCCCGGTGAGCGTCGATCAGCTTTGTGTGCAGCGGCGATCACGATCAGTCATTTTCACAAAAGAACATGGGCACTCTTCCATCTTTTTTCTGACAAGGATTTGAACGGATCACGGTTCAGTTACTAGGGTCGTGCCCCGAACCACCGCACTGTCGATCACCCAGCCCGGGTGGCGGCGGTGGTTTCCGTCGAGTTCGCGAAACAGCGGGGCGGTCGAAGCGACTGCCCGACAGGGGAGCCCAGTGGTCGGGGGCGCTGCGGAGCGGAGCCGGGGAACCACGTTCCTCCGGGGTGAATCGGCGCCAGGTCGGCCGTTGGTGGGCCGTGAGGCGTCGTAGGGCATGCTTCCGGCCCGAACCCGTCAGCTCACCCGGTAGGCGGAGTAGGAAGAAGGAGTCCGCCTTCGTGGCGTCCCATCGTCGTCCCAAGCCCGCCAGCCGCGCTCGCGTCTCGATCCTGACCGGGTTCGCCGCCGCGGCCGTCGCCCTCTCCGCGCAGACCGGCGCGCACGCCGACCCGCAGCCGACCAAGGACCAGGTCAAGGAGCAGGTCGACCAGCTCAACGAGCAGGCCGAGCAGGCGACCGAGAAGTACAACGCGGCGCAGGAGAAGCAGCAGGAGCTGGAGAAGCAGGTCTCCGGCATGCAGGACCAGGTGGCCCGCCAGCAGGCGCAGGTGACCGACCTCCAGGGCGGTCTCGCCGAGATCGCGGGCGAGCAGTACCGCAACGGCGGCATATCCCCGACCGTCCAGCTGATGTTCTCCTCCAGCCCGGACAACTTCCTCAACCAGGCCGGGGCGCTGAACCAGGCCGGTGACACCCAGAAGAACCAGCTGAAGCAGCTCCAGGACCAGCAGCGCAAGCTGGACCAGGACCGCACCGAGGCGCAGGGCAAGCTCGCCGAGCTGGAGTCCACCACCCAGCAGCTGAAGTCCTCCAAGGAGGACGTCCAGAACAAGCTGAAGGCCGCCCAGGACCTGCTCAACACGCTGACCGAGCAGGAGCGCCAGGCGATCAAGGCGGCTGAGGACAAGGCCGCCGCCGACGCCAAGGCCAAGGCGGACGCCGCCGCGAAGGCCTCCCAGTCGTCCGGCTCCGACCGTGCCTCGCGCGACAGCGGCCGCACCGACCTCGGCTCCTCGCCGGTCACGATCGCCCCCGGTAGCTCGCACGGCGCCGCCGCACTGGCCGCCGCCGCGACCAAGGTCGGCAGCCCGTACGTCTGGGGTGCCACCGGCCCGGGCTCCTTCGACTGCTCCGGCCTGATGGTCTGGGCGTTCAACCAGGCCGGCGTGTCGCTGCCGCGCACCTCGCAGGAGCAGGCCGGCGCCGGCACCCGGATCGGCACGGACCTCTCCCAGGCCCAGCCCGGCGACCTGCTGATCTTCTACGGCGACGCCCACCACGTCGGCATCTACGCGGGCAACGGCCAGGTGCTGCACGCCCCCAAGCCGGGCGCCTCGGTCCGCTACGAGGCCGTTTCCAACATGCCGCTGGCTTCCATCGTGCGGGTCTGATCGCACATCGGCGTTCACGGGCCCGGCCCTCCGTCACGGAGGGCCGGGCCTGCGGCTTTTCCGGGGACTCGCTCCGATGTCCGAATAGGGCTCAAATATTCGGGTCCGGAGGGGTTTGGACTCACTTGCCCGGACTCGCTAACGTCTGCCACCGGACTCCCGCTCGACGGCCGCCCACCGGGGCGCGGCCGCGGGGCCGTGCCGCAGGACTGGAGCCGCTGCCGCCATGCCCGTGCACCGCCCTTCCCAACTGCTCGCCCGTGCGCTGGTACTGACCGCGGCCGCCACCACGGCCCTGGGCGTGGCGACCGCCGGAAGCGCCCAGGCCGCTCCCCGGGCGCCGGACGCGTCCGAACGCAAGGACGTCAAGGCGCAGGTCGAGCAGCTGTACGACGAGGCCGAGCAGGCGTCGGAGAAGTACAACGCCGCGCAGGAGGCGCAGAAGCGGCTCCTGGCCGAGACCGCGAACCTCCAGGGCGAGGTCGCCGCCGCCCAGGAACAGTTCAACCAGCTGCGCGGGGACCTGGCCACGGTGGCCGGGGCCCAGTACCGCGGCGGCGGGATGACCCAGACCGTCCAGCTGATGCTCGCCACCGATCCCGGGGCCTACCTCGACCGCGCCCGCACCCTCGGCCAGGCCGCCGAGCGGCAGCAGGAGACGCTGCACGAGCTGGTCACCCGTCAGCGCCGGCTCGACCAGCGTCGCGCCGAGACCGCGGCCAAACTCGCCGAACTGGACCAGGCCCGCCGGTCGCTGGCCGAGAACAAGCAGCAGATCCAGCAGCGGCTGGCCGCGGCGCAGAAGCTGCTCAACGGCCTGGGCGCCGCCGAGCGGGCCAGGATGGCCGCCCAGGACGCCCGGGAGGCCGAGCAGCGCGCCACGCGCGGCACCGACCGGCTGGACCTCGGCACCGCCCCGCCGGCCTCCGAGCGCGGGGCGGCCGCGCTGGCCGCCGCGGTGCGGATGATCGGCTCGCCGTACGTCTACGGAGCCACCGGACCCCGTGCCTTCGACTGTTCCGGTCTGATGTACTACAGCTGGCGGCAGGCCGGAGTGACCCTGCCGCGGACCTCGCAGGCCCAGGCGTACGCCGGGCAGCGGATCAGCCTCTCCGAAGCACGGCCGGGAGACCTGGTGATCTTCTACCGGGACATGCACCACGTCGGGATGTACGCCGGCGGCGGGGTGATGGTGCACGCCCCGTACCCGGGTGCCAAGGTCCGGTACGAGAGCGTCAACTCGATGCCGGTCTCGGGGGTGGTCCGGCTCTGAGTGCGACGACTCCGGGCCCGGCGGACACACACCCGATGGACGCGGCCGGTCGCGTGCTGTCCCGGCGCGGTGCGCTGCTGCTGGCGGCGGGTGGGCTGGCCCAGCTGTCCCTGCCCCCGGCCGCCCCGACGGCGCCGCCGGACGGGCGGGCGGCCGACCGGCGCGCGGAGGTGGCCGGGCTGCTGGCGGAGCGGGCGCGCTCGCTGCCCGTCTGGTCCGGGCTCACCGGGGCCGGGGCGACGTACCGCAACCTGGTGCTGTCGCCCGAGCAGGGGGCCCCGGCGGCAGGCGGGCCGGACCGGCTGACCGCGTCCGTCGAGCTGGCGGTGCGGATCGCCGGGTACGACGAGTACCCCGTGGTGTACCCGCGCCGGATCGAGCTGGTCCGGGACGGGGGCGGCTGGCGGGTCGATCACGAGGAGGGCACCGACGGACCCCCGGCGCCGTGGGACCTCGGCCCCGCCCGGACCGCCCCGGGCGCCCGGTGCCTGGTGCTCGGCCTGGCCGGCGGGCCCGACCCGGCCGGTCTGGTCGCGGTGGGGGACCAGGCGGTGCCGGCCGTCAGCGCGGTCTGGGGCGACGGCTGGGCCGGCCGGCTGCTGTTCGAACTGCCCGCCACCGAAGCGCAGTTCGCCCGGCTGCTGGAGGCCGACCCGGCGGGTTGGACGGGCATGGCGGCGGTCACGGTGGCCGCCCCCGGCGCGCCCTGGCACACCCCGGCGGACCGGGTGGTGATCAACCCCGAGGCGTTCGGGCGGCTCAGCGACTTCGGCCGGCAGGTGGTGGTCACCCACGAGGCCACCCATGTCGCGACCCGGGCCGACACCCGGGCCTGGACCCCGCTCTGGCTCTCCGAGGGCGTCGCCGACTGGACCGCCTACCGCGAGTCCGGCCGCCGCCCGCAGCAGATCGCCCCCGAGCTCACCCGGGACGTCGTCGCGGGGAGGCTGCCCACCGCGCTGCCCGACGACGGGGACTTCGCGGCCGGCGCCACCGGCATCGCCCAGGCCTACGAGCAGGCCTGGCTCGCCTGCGACCTGATCGCCCGCCGGTACGGGACCGAACGGCTGGTCGCCTTCTACCGGGCGGTCGGCGCGGCCGACGGCCAGGGCGAGGACCGGGAGCGCCGGACCGACCGGCTGCTGCGCGGGGAACTGGGCGTCGGCCTGGCCGAGTTCACCGGGCTCTGGCTGGCCGAGGTGCAGGCGTTGAAGAGCTAGCCGGGGCCCGTCTCAGCGCCCGGCCGGGTGGTCGATGCCGTCCAGCAGGTCCTGCTCGTACGCGATGCCCGGACGGACCGGGTAGGCGGGGGCGGGCGGCAGTGCGGCGGGTTCGGACAGCACCACGGTGGGCGGCAGGGGCGCGGCGGCCCGGGTGGAGCGCCAGAGCCGGATGGCGGAGAGCACGGTGGCGGTCAGCAGCAGCAGGTTGCGCAGGCCCAGCACGGTGATCGCCAGCGGCTCGCTGTTCAGGACCTGGGTGAACATGGTCGGGAACTCGAGCAGGGTGAGCGGGCAGGCGAGCAGGATCAGCAGCGCCACCGGCCGCTGGCTGGTGCCGCGCACGGTCAGGCAGACCGCCGCCACGCCGATCAGCCAGACCAGGTACTGCGGGCTGATCACCCGACTGGTCACCACGAAGACCAGCAGCGTGCACAGCGCCGCGTCGTACATGGTGGCCGCGTTGCGGCGGCGGGCGGTGAAGCGCCACAGCAGCAGCCAGAGGAAGCCCAGCACGGTGCCGGCCATCATCACCTTGCTGACCACGCTGACCCACGGCCCGAGCATCTCGGGGGAGCCGTAGTTCATGGTGACCCTGCCGTTCCAGCCCCCGGCGATCCGGGCCAGGTGCAGCGGCAGGGCGCCGACCGACTCGACCTCGATGCCGCGGTCCTTCTGGAAGGCCAGGAAGCCGAAGGCGCCGTTCATCCCGGCCGCGAGCAGGAAGCCCACCGAGACGGCGGTGGCCGCGGCCAGCGTCCAGGAGCGGCGGGTGCGGCGGCCGGACGGGGTGCCGATCAGGCCGAGCAGCGGCCAGACCTTGACGATGCCGCCCAGGCCCAGCAGCAGTCCGCCGACCGCCGGGCGGCGGATCAGGGCGAGCAGGCCGGCCAGGGCGAGCGCGGTGACCAGGAGGTCGAAGCGGTTGTAGATCATCGGGCCGAGCAGCGGCACGCCGACCACCCACATCCAGGCGCCGGTCAGCGCCCGGCCCCGGCGCAGGCCGGTGCGGACCAGCAGTGCGGCCGCGGCGGCGTCGGCGATGCCGCAGATCACCCAGAACGAGGTCAGGTACGACCAGGGCAGCAGGCCCGGCAGCAGGATCACCAGGGCGGCGCCGGGCGGGTACTGCCAGGTCACGTCGTCGAACGGGAAGGTGCCGGTCTGCAGCACGCCGTACCAGGCGTGGTAGATCATCCAGACGTCGGCCGTGACGTCGCCGCCGGGCGACTTCAGCACGCCGGTCATCAGCAGCACCAGCACGGTGCGGGTGGCCACCCAGGTCGCCCCGAGGGCGGCGAGTGCCCCGAGCGGGCGGCCGAGGCGGCCGCGCGAAGTACCGGACTCGGTGGCCGGGGCCAACTCCACTGCGCTCCCTCGTTCGTCTCGACGTCCTCACCGGAGGCGTCG
The DNA here is from genome assembly GCF_044329365.1 of Kitasatospora sp. NPDC017646. Lineage (NCBI taxonomy): Bacteria > Bacillati > Actinomycetota > Actinomycetes > Kitasatosporales > Streptomycetaceae > Kitasatospora > Kitasatospora sp. NPDC017646. The sequence goes on from NZ_JBIRJC010000002.1 coordinate 444,670, forward strand.
TGCTGACGGACGCCCGGGCCGCCGCGTCCGCGGCCCTGGGGCCGGTCTCCGGACCCACGTACTAGGACTGGCCCGGGGGTCAAACGGTTGCCGTGTGCGGTTCCGTTCCCGGCGGCTCATGGTGTTGACCTATCGTACGGATCACCCAGCGGTACACCGAGCACCCCCCGACCGAGCGAGCCGTGGCCTGATGCACAGAACCTTGATCGTCACCAATGACTTCCCGCCCCGCCCGGGAGGCATCCAGGCCTTCGTGCACAACATGGCGGTCCGTCAGCCCGCCGGGAGCGTCGTGGTGTACGCCTCGACCTGGCGGGACGGCACCGAGGTGCGGCGCTTCGACGCCGAGCAGCCGTTCCCGGTGATCCGGGACCGCACGAAGGTGATGGTTCCCACACCCCGGGTCACCCGGCGGGCGGCCGAGATCCTGCGCGCGGAGAAGTGCGACTCGGTCTGGTTCGGCGCCGCCGCCCCGCTCGGCCTGATGGCGCCCGCGCTGCGCCGGTCCGGGGCCGGGCGGCTGCTCGGCATGACCCACGGCCACGAGGCCGCCTGGGCCCAGCTGCCGGGCTCCCGGCAGCTGCTGCGGCGGATCGGCGCGGGCACCGACGTGCTGACGTACCTCGGCGAGTACACCCGCTCGCGGATCGCCGCCGCGGTCGGGCCGCGGGCCGCGGCCCGGATGGTGCAGCTGCCGCCGGGCGTGGACGAGTCGACCTTCCACCCGGCCTCGGGGGGCGCGCAGGTACGCCGGCGGCTGGGGCTGGCGGACCGGCCGGTGGTGGTCTGCGTCTCCCGGCTGGTGCCGCGCAAGGGCCAGGACACCCTGATCGAGGCGATGCCGCAGATCCTGGCGGACGTGCCGGACGCGGTGCTGCTGATCGTCGGCGGCGGACCGTACCGGGCGGACCTGGAGAAGCTGGCGGAGGCCAAGGGCGTACGGGCCTCGGTGCGGTTCACCGGCTCGGTGCCGTGGGAGGAGCTGCCCGCCCACTACGGGGCCGGGGACGTCTTCGCGATGCCCTGCCGGACCCGGCGCGGGGGGCTGGACGTGGAGGGCCTGGGGATCGTCTACCTGGAGGCCTCGGCGACCGGCCTGCCGGTGGTCGCGGGGGACTCCGGCGGGGCGCCCGACGCGGTGCTGGAGGGCGAGACCGGGTACGTGGTGCCGGGCGGCTCGGCCGCGGCGGCCGCGGAGCGGATCGTCCGGCTGCTGGGGGACGAGGAGCTGCGGCGGCGGATGGGCGAGGCCGGGCGGCGCTGGGTGGAGCGCTCCTGGCGCTGGGACCTGCTGGCCGGGCGGCTGACCTCGCTGCTGGCGGCCTGAGGCCGGCGCGTTCGGGAACGTGGACGGGCCCCGCCTCCCCGGGAAGGGAGGCGGGGCCCGTCCGTGCCTGTGGCTACTTCCGGTAGAGCGCCTCGACCTCGGCGGCGTAGTCCTTGAGCACGACGTTGCGCTTGAGCTTGAGCGAGGGCGTCAGGTGGCCGCTCTCCTCGGAGAACTCGGTGTCCAGCAGGCGGAACTTCTTGACCGCCTCGGCGTGCGAGACGGCCGCGTTGCCGTCGTCCACCGCGCTCTGGAGGGCGGCCAGCAGGTCCGGGTCGTCGGCGAGCTCGGCGACGGTGGCGGTGGCGGGCTTGCCGTTGAGCTCCTTCCACTTCGGGAAGAAGTCCGGGTCGATGGTGATCAGGCAGGCGATGAAGGGCTTACGGTCGCCGACCACCATGACCTCGCCGACCAGGGCGTGGGCGCGGATCCGGTCCTCGATCACGGCCGGGGCGACGTTCTTGCCGCCGGCGGTGACGATGATCTCCTTCTTGCGGCCGGTGATGGTCAGGTAGCCCTCGGAGTCCAGCGAGCCGAGGTCACCGGTGGCCATCCAGCCGTCCTTGAGGGTGTCGGCGGTGGCCTGCGGGTTGTTCCAGTAGCCGGTGAAGACGTGCGGGCCCTTGAAGTAGACCTCGCCGTCCTCGGCGATCCGGACGGAGGCGCCGGGGACCGGCTGGCCGACCGTACCGATCTTCGGCTTGTCCCACGGGTTGAAGGCGGTGGCCGCGCAGGTCTCGGTCAGGCCGTAGCCCTCCAGGACGGTGAAGCCGATGCCCCGGTAGAAGTGGCCGAGCCGCTCGCCGAGCGGAGCGCCGCCGGAGATCGCGTGGGTGGCCCGGCCGCCGAGGGCGGCGCGCAGCTTGCTGTAGACCAGCCTGTCGAACAGCGCGTGCTTGAGCCGCAGGACCAGGCCCGCGCCGCCGGCGTCCAGCGCCCGGCTGTAGGCGATCGCGGTCTCGGCGGCCTTGTCGAAGATCCTGCCCTTGCCGTCGGCCTGGGCCTTGGCGCGGGCGGTGTTGTAGACCTTCTCGAACACTCTGGGCACGCCCAGGATCAGGCTCGGCCGGAAGGCGGCCAGCTCGGCGGTGACGTCCTTGATGTCCGAGACGTGGCCCAGCTTGATCGGGGCCATCGCCGGGGCGATCTCGGCGATCCGGCCGAGCACGTGGGCCAGCGGCAGGAAGAGCAGGACGGAGCTGTCGCCGGTGCGGAACAGCGGGGCCAGGCGCTCGACCACGTTGCCGCACTCGGCGAGGAAGTTGCCGTGGGTCAGCTGACAGCCCTTCGGGCGGCCGGTGGTGCCCGAGGTGTAGACGATGGTGGCGATGTCGTCGGGGCCGGCGATCGAACGGCGCTCGTGCACCGTCGCGTCCGGGACGTCCCGGCCGGCCTCGGCCAGCGCGGCGAGCGCGCCGCCCTCGATCTGCCAGGTGTGCTCCAGCGCCGGCAGCCGGTCGCGGACCTCCCCGACCACCTTGACGTGCTGGTCGGTCTCGGTCAGGACGGCGACCGCGCCCGAGTCCCCGAGGATCCACTCGACCTGCTCGGCGGAGGACGTCTCGTACACCGGCACGGTGATCGCGCCGGCCGTCCAGATCGCGAAGTCCAGCAGCGTCCACTCGTACCGGGTGCGGGACATGATGCCCACCCGGTCGCCGGGCTCGATGCCCGAGGCGATCAGGCCCTTCGCGGCGGCGTGCACCTCGGCGAGGAACTGGACCGAGGTCAGGTCCTGCCAGCTGCCGTCCACCTTCCGGCTGAGCACCGCGACGTCCGGGTGCTCCTCGGCGTTCCGGTGCACAGGGTCGGAGAGGTTACCGCCGCTCGGTACCTGGTAGAGGGCCGGAAGGCTGAAGTCGAGCAAGACTGCTCCTCGTTCGCGACGCTGCGGGACGGCAGGACGTTACTGCCCGGTAGGCAGCTTCGACCAGGGGGTCGGCCCCGGTGTTCGAAGTGTCACACCCGGCCGGGTCGGACCAGGCCGTGACCGGGTCGTTCGACTGGCACCCTACGGCAGCCCACTGGTGACCGGCCGGTAGCATGCCCCCGTCGCCCGGCCCGCCCCGCCTCCCGCCGGTGCCCGCGCGGCCGAGTCGATCGCCGGTCGCGATAGCCTGCTCCGGGCGGACCGGGTCGAGCGCGCCTCGACCGGGCCCGCAGGCAGAGGGACGACACGGAGGGCCATTCCATGGCGGAGCACACCAGGTCGAGCATCACCATCGACGCGACCCCGGCCGAGGTCATGGCCGTGATCGCCGACTTCGCCGCCTACCCGGCCTGGACCGGCGAGGTCAAGGAGATCGAGGTCCTGGAGACCGCCGAGGACGGCCGCGCCGCCGAGGTCCGGCTGCTGCTGGACGCCGGCGCCATCCGCGACGAGCACACCCTCTCCTACGCCTGGGACGGCGACCGCGAGGTCCGCTGGACCCTCGTCCGCAGTCAGATGCTCCGCTCGCTGGACGGCTCCTACACCCTCGCCCCGCTGTCCGGCGGCCGCACCGAGGTGACCTACCAGCTCGCCGTGGACGTCAAGATCCCGATGCTCGGCATGATCAAGCGCAAGGCCGAGAAGGTCATCATCGACCGCGCGCTGGACGGCCTGAAGAAGCGCGTCGAGGGCTGACGGGGGCTGACGGGGACCGGCACGGCGGAACGGGGGCTGACGACATGACGGCGACGCGCACCATCCTGGTCAGCGGTGACGCGGGCGCGCCCACCGTGGCCGCCGCCACCGCCCTGCACGCCGCCCGGAGCGGCCACCGGACCTGGCTGCTGGCCGCCGACGACCCGCACCGCACCCTGGACGCCGCCCTCGGCACCCGGCTGGAACCCGAACCGCTGCGCCACGCGCCCGGTCTGACGGTGTCCCGGATCGACGAGCAGGCCGCCTTCCGCTACGCCGTTGGCGAGCTCACCGGCCGACTCAAGCCCGCCCTCGACCTGCTCGGCGCCGAACAGCTCGACCCCGAGGAACTGACCGCCCTCCCCGGCATCGCCCGGCTCGCCCTGCTGCGCGCCCTGCCCGCCGCCGACCAGGACGTCCTGGTGGTGCTCGCCCCGCCGCCCGCCGAGCTGATCGCCACTCTCGCCCTGCCCGAGCAACTGGCCCGCTACCTCGACCGGCTGGTCCCCGAGCAACGGCAGGCCGCCCGCGCGCTGCGCCCCTTGCTGGCCGGACTGGCCGGCGTCCCGATGCCCGCCGAGTGGCTGTACGAGGGGCGCACCAAGGCCGCCGCGGTGCTCGCCGAGTCCCGCGCCGCGATCAGCGACCCGGGCACCAGCGTGCGCCTGGTCGTGCCGGCCGACGGCCACCCGTACGGTGAACTGCGCCGGATCCGGGCCGGGCTCGCGCTGTACGGGCACCGGCCGGACGCCGTCGTGGTGCACGGCGCGCTGCCGCCGGCCGCCCTCGCCTCGCCCGATCCCTGGCTGGCCGGGCTGGCCCGCCGCCGCCAGGAGGAGCTGGACCGGCTCGCCGCCGAGACCGACGCCCCGGTGCTGGTCACCGGCCCGGCCGAGGGCACCCTGGAGGCCGTCGCCGACCGCCTGTACGGGGACGGGCCCGGCCCCGAGCGGCTGGATCCGGAGCCCTGGCCGGTCGAGGACCGGCTCGCCGAGGACGGCCTGCTGGTCTGGCACCTCGACCTGCCCGGCGCCGACCGCGCCGGGCTGGACCTGGTCCGCCGGGGTGACGACCTGGTGGTCGGCCTCGGCGCCCACCGCCGGGTGCTCCCGTTGCCCGCCGCGCTGCGCCGCTGCACCGTCGCCGGGGCGGGGCTGCACGAGGGCGTGCTGTCGGTGCGGTTCGCGCCCGACCCTTCGCTCTGGCCGCAGGGCTGACGGGCTTTCGACCTCTTCGAGCGGTGCCGCCGGTCGGGTAGCGTCGGGCCAAAGGGCCGCGGGGTGCGGCCACGGCTGAGGAGGCGCCCGCGATGACCAGCACCGACGACCGTACCGAGCCCGGCACGGAGCAGGGGAGCGGGCAGTCCCACCCGTTCGGGCCGGAGCTGGGCCCGCTGGTGGACGAGGTGCGCCGGTTCGCCACCGCCGTCGGCGAGAAGGCGCAGGAGACCAGCGCCACCACCCTGATCGCCCTCTCCGGGCTGGCCGACCGCCTGCGCACCGAGCAGCCGGAGGTCTACTCCCACCTCGCCGCGGTCGGCACCGGGCTGGCCGCCGCGGGCGCCGAGCTGCTGGCCGCGTACCGGGCCGCGGTGACCGGGCACGAGCGGCGCTGGACGGCCGGGGAGGGAGCGCCGGTGGAGAAGATCGACCTGGACGAGCCCGGCCGGGCCGGGGGCTCGGACGAGGGCTCGGGCGGGGCTGACGGGGTGTCCGCCAAGCAGTGAATCCGTAACCTTCGGAGCGTGACCGTGTTGCTCTCATGCGTCACGAAGGAGGAGATTAGATAAGACTTTTGAAGCTTCGCGGCCCGGTTTTCCCAGAATTGTCTTCGGATAATGTATGCGAGGCTGTGTACGGGGGCTGGGTTGGGCGGTACCGTTCCGTCCAGCGGGAACGAGTGAATAGCTGAGGGACACATGGCTCTGACCATCGGCGTCGATGTCGGCGGGACCAAGATCGCGGCAGGCGTGGTCGACGATGCGGGTGCGATCCTGGCGCGGACCCGGGTCCCCACCCCGGCCGACCCCCAGTGGGCGGTCGACGCCATCGCGCAGGCCGTGCGCGAGCTCAAGGAGCAGCACCCCGACGTCACCGCGGTCGGCGTCGGCGCCCCCGGCTTCGTCGACAGCAACCGCTCCACGGTGATCTTCGCGCCCAACATCGACTGGGAGAACGAGCCGCTGCGCGGGCGGATCGAGGAGCTCACCGGTCTGTCGACGGTGGTCGAGAACGACGCCAACTGCGCCGCCTGGGCCGAGTTCCGCTTCGGCGCGGCCGCCGACCACCAGGACATGGTGCTGATCACCGTCGGCACCGGCATCGGCGGCGGCATCGTCCTCGACGGGCGGCTGCACCGCGGCCGCTTCGGCGTGGCCGGCGAGATCGGCCACCTCAACATGGTCCCGGACGGCCTGCAGTGCGGCTGCGGCGGCAAGGGCTGCTGGGAGCAGTACGGCTCCGGACGCGCGCTGCGCCGTTACGGCCGGGAGCGGACCGCGGCCGACCCGGTGCGCGGCCGGCGGATGCTGGAGCTCAACGACGGCGTCGCCGAGACCATCCGCGGCATCCACATCACCGAGGCGGCCGAGGAGGGCGACCCGCTCGCCCTGGAGTGCTACGCCGAGCTGTCCGACTGGCTGGGCCGCGGCATGGCCGACCTCGCCGCGCTGTTCGACCCGGGCGTGTTCGTCCTCGGCGGCGGCGTCTCCGACTCCGGCCGACTGCTGCTCGACCCGGTCGCCAAGGCCTTCGAGCACTACCTGACCGGCGGGGTGCACCGCCCGCGCGCCGAGGTCGTGCTCGCCTCGATGGGCTCCGCGGCCGGCATCGTCGGCGCGGCGGACCTCGCCCGCACCTGACCCCGACACCTCCTTCGTCGGACCCGCCGGCGGCGGTGCGACCGGGCCCCGACCGATCCCGGACGCGCCGCCGTCGTCGTCGGGCGTGTCTGGCCTACGGTCCTTCCCGGTGACACCGCACAGGGGAGGACCGTGACATGACCGCCGCGCCCATCGCTCCGCCGCCGGGCGGCCCGCGCCGACTGCGCCTGCTCAGCTACAACATCCGCTCGCTGCGCGACGACCGGCGGGCGCTGGCACGGGTGATCCGGGCCTGCGCGCCCGACCTGGTCTGCGTCCAGGAGTCGCCGCGCTACTGGCGCCCGGAGGGGCAGGCCGCTCGGCTGGCCCGGAGCACCGGGACGGTGGTGCTGGCCGGGGGCGGCCGGACCGCCGCCGGGCCGCTGCTGCTCGGCCGGCCCGGCGCGGTGGAGGTGCTCGGCGTGTACGACCGGCTGCTGCCCAAGACCCGCGGCCTGCACGCGCGCGGCTTCGCCACCGCACTGCTGCGGGTGCCCGGCGCGGCGCCGTTCACCGTCACCAGCTGCCACCTCAGCCTGGACGCCGAGGAGCGGTACGGCCAGTTCGAGCTGCTGCTCGAACAGCTTGCGATCGCCGAACAGGGCGTGGTGGCAGGGGACTTCAACGAGCACCCGGACGGGCCGGGCTGGCGGCTGCTGGCCTCCCGGATGTGGGACGGGTACCCGACGGCGCCCTGGGGCGGCGAGTTCACGTCCGTCCCCGAGAACCCCTACCAGCGGATCGACGCCGTCTTCGCCACACCCGGGATCACCGTCCTCGGCTGCGGGGTGCCGCACGGGCTGCCCGGTGTCACCGGGGCCGACCTGAGGGCCGCGACCGACCACCTGCCGGTGCTGGCGGTCATCGAACTGCCGGAGGGCTAGACGCGTGGGCCACAGCCCCTGGCCGGACCGTCAGACCACCGCGCCGTGGTCCGGGTCCTCCGGCTCGTCCTCGTCGCGGTCCTTCATCCGGGCGACCAGGGTGACGAAGCCGCCGAGGAAGGCGGTGACCCCGACCCAGGCGGGCCAGCCGGAGATCTCCCGCCAGACCACCGCGTCGATCAGCAGCAGGGCCGGGCCGCCGAGCACCGCCAGCCAGGCGAACTTGGCGGTCACGTCGGCGGGCGGCAGCGGCGGGGGCTCCGGCGGGACGTAGTGGCCCTCGTCGGTCTCCTCGACCAGCTCGAAGTCGCGCGGGCCCGAGCCGGCGGCCGGGAGCACGGGGCGGCCGGAGCGCGAGCGGGGCTGCGGGGCGAGGTCGGAGAGGTCGTCCGGGCCGCCCTGGCCGGTCTTCGGGCCGTGGCCGTCCTTGAAGCCGCCCTTGAGCTCGTTCTGCGCCCGGAGGTTCTCGACCTCCGGCCAGTTGGGGTTGGTGAGGTCGACCGGGTCGTCGAACTGGGCGACCAGGGCGGCGAAGATCGCGTCCTGCTCGGCCTGGCTGCGCTCGGGGGCGCTGCGGCGCGGGCGGGGCCCTGCGGGCGCGGGGGCGTCCGCTCCGGGGGCGTCCCCGGAGGACGCGGTCGGCGGGACGCCGTCGGCGCCCGGGCCGCTCGCCGCTGTGCCGCCCTGGACGCCGGTCCCCTGGACGGTGCCGTCCCCGTGGACGGTGGCGTTCCCCGGGACGGTCGGGTTCCCCTCGACGGCGGCGTCCCCCTGGGCGGTGGCGTCCGTCGGCGCTCCGTCCGTCCGCGCGCCGTCCTCGCGGGGCTTCTCGTCCCCGCTGCCCGCCGTGCTGCTCTCGTGCACTTCCGGCCCTTCAGCCATGGTGATCGTCGGATTCGGCCCTGTCCGCCCCCGCCGCGTGCGCGGGAGCCAGCCGTCGGATGAAGTCCTGGCTCGCCGCGAATATTTCCGCCGCGTCGTGGTCCAGCGTCGCGACGTGGAAGCTGCGCTGGCACAGCCGCTCCGTCACGTCGGTCGAGGATATCCGGGCCAGCACCAGTTCCGAGTTGGCCGGCGAGACGACGTGGTCCTGCGGGCTGTGGAAGAGCAGCACGGGCTGGGTCACCTCGGGCAGCCGCCGCTGGACGTCCAGCCACAGCCGGCCGAGCGACCAGGCGGCGTGCAGCGGCGTCCGGTCGTAACCGAGCTCCCGGGCGCCCGGCTTGTGGATGTCGTTCGCGATCCCCGCGATGCTCGGGACGAGGTGGCGGAGCACCGGGAGCAGCACACCCGCGGGGTTGTCCGAGCGCACCGACGGGTTGACCAGCACCAGCCCGGACACCGTCGGGCCGTGCAGCGCGGCCAGCCGCAGCGCCAGCGCGCCGCCCATCGACAGCGCGCAGACGAAGACCCGCTCGCACTCCTCGGCGAGGGTCAGCAGCTCGCGCTCGACCTCCGCGTACCAGTCCTCCCAGCGGGTGACCTGCATGTCCTGCCAACGGGTGCCGTGCCCCGGCAGCAACGGCAGCGAGACGGTGAACCCGGCCGCCGCCAGTTCCTCGGCCCACGGCCGCAGCGACTGCGGCGACCCGGTGAAGCCGTGGCAGAGCAGCACGCCGATCGGTCCGCCGCGGTGGCGGTACGGTTCGGCACCGGGCAGCAGCGGCATGGCGGACTCCTTCGCGGGCGGGTGGCGCTGGGGGAGGGACGCTGGGAGGGGAGCTGCAGGAATCCGCATCGTCCCACGCCCCGAGCCGGGACGTACACCCCCCTACGGCGGGCCCGGGCACAGCCGACGGCCGCGGGGCATTAGGATCGACCGGTCCGCATAACAGGAGGCCCGGGTTGTTCTACCGACTGATGAAGATGATCGTCGCGCCACTGCTTCGGATCTTCTTCCGGCCGTGGATCGAGGGTGAGGAGAACATCCCCACCGAGGGTGCGGCGATCATCGCGAGCAACCACCTGTCCTTCTCGGACTCGTTCTTCTTCCCCGCGCTGATCAAGCGCCGGGTGACCTTCATCGCGAAGGCCGAGTACTTCAACACCCCTGGCCTCAAGGGCCGGCTGACCGCCGCCTTCTTCAAGGGCGTCGGCCAGCTGCCGGTGGACCGCTCGGGCGTGCGCGGCGCCGGCGAGGCCGCGATCCGCAGCGCCATCGCGGTGCTGGACCGCGGCGAGCTGTTCGGCGTCTACCCGGAGGGCACCCGCTCGCCCGACGGCAAGCTGTACCGCGGCAAGGTCGGCGGCCTGGCCCGCGTCGCGCTGGCCACCGGCGCCCCGGTGATCCCGGTCGCCATGATCGACACCGAGAAGGTGCAGCCGCCCGGCCAGGTGATCCCGAACTTCGGCATCCGTCCGGGCATCCGGATCGGCCGCCCGCTGGACTTCTCCCGCTACCACGGCATGGAGAACGACCGCTTCATCCTCCGTTCGGTGACGGACGAGGTGATGTACGAGATCATGCGGCTCTCCGGCCAGGAGTACGTGGACATCTACGCGACCGCGGCCAAGCGGCAGATCTCCGACGAGAAGAAGAAGGCCGACGCCGAGCGCCGGGCCGCCGCCAAGGCGGAGAAGGCCGAGGCCGCCGAAGCGGAGAAGGCCGCCGACGCCGAGAAGGCCGCCGACGCCGAGAAGGCGGGCCGGGCCGGGCAGCAGGACCAGCAGGAGCAGAAGGGCACCGGGTCGGCCTGACCGACCCGGACGGGTCCAGGGGAGGGGCCGGGGCATGGCGGAGGGCGTGAGGGCGGGCGGTGCGGTCGGCGGAACGCTGGCGGCCGGCGGCATGTCCGTCGAACTCCCGCTGTGGAAGGCCATCTCCTACTTCCGGGTGCTGGCCCTCTGTTACGCGCTGCTGCGGTACTTCAACTCCTACCTGCACTTCCTGCACCCGGTCGCCGGCTGGATCTACTTCGGCGCGCTGATCCTCTGGACGCTCGCCAGCACCCGGGCCTTCACCAACCCGCAGCGCTGCACCTGGTACGTCCTCGGCTTCGACCTCGCGCTGGCCGTGACCGGCATCGTGCTGAGCGGGCTGACCGACGCGCCGGCCCGGATCAGCCACGGCGCGCCCACCCTGCCGACCATCTGGGCCGCCGGTACGGTGCTCGGCTTCGCCGCCAGGGGCGGCTGGCGCCCGGCGGCGGCGTCCGGCGCGGTGATCGGGGTGGCCAACATCGTCGGCCACGGCGGGCCCACCGGCGACAACGTCCACAACATCGTGCTGCTGCTGGTGGCCGGCTGCGCGATCGGGTACGTGATCGAGCTGGCCCGCGCCAGCGAGGCCACCCTCACCCGGGCGCTCCAGGTGGAGGCGGCCACCCGGGAGCGCGAGCGGCTCTCCCGGGACATCCACGACGGCGTGCTCCAGGTGCTCGCCCTGGTCCAGCGCCGCGGCGCCGAGCTGGGCGGTGCCACCGCCGACGGCACCGGCGGTGGCGCCGACGGTACGGGCTTCGCAGAGCTGGGCCGCCTCGCCGGTGAACAGGAGCGCGCCCTGCGGGCTCTGATGACGGGTGGTCCGCTCCCGGCGCAGCGGCTGCCGGAGGCCGGGGCGGCCGAGGTGCCCGACCCCGTCGGCCCGCGCGACCTCACCGCGCTGCTGCGCCCGTACGCCGACGAGCGGATCACGCTCTCCGCCCCGGGGACCCCTGTGCTGCTGCCTGGCCCGGCGGCGGGCGAGCTGGCCGCGGCGGTCGGTGCGGCCGTCGACAACGTCCGCCGGCACGCGGGGGAGGGGGCCCGGGCCTGGATCCTGGTCGAGGACGAGCCGGAGGCCGTCACGGTGAGCATCCGCGACGACGGCCCGGGCTTCGCGCCGGGGCGGCTCGGCGAGGCGGAGCGGGCCGGGCGGCTGGGAGTCTCCCAGTCGATCCGCGGCCGGGTGCTGGATCTCGGCGGCACGGCCGAGCTGTACTCGGCGCCCGGGGAGGGCGTCGAGGTCGAACTGCGCGTCCCGAGGAAGGCCTCCCGATGACCGATCAGCCGATGACCGACCAGCCGGCCACCGACCAGCCGACGACCGACCGGCCGGTGCGGGTGATGGTGGTGGACGACCACCCGATGTGGCGGGACGCCGTCTCCCGCGACCTCGCCGAGGCGGGGCTGGAGGTGGTGGCCACGGCGGGCGACGGCGAGGAGGCGGTGCGCCGCGCCCGGGCCTGCTCGCCGCAGGTCGTGGTGTTGGACCTCAACCTGCCCGGCCTGCCCGGCGCCGAGGTCTGCCGCCAGGTGGTCGCCCACGACCCGGCGGTGCGGGTGCTGGTGCTGTCGGCCAGCGGCGAGCACCAGGACGTGCTGGAGGCGGTGAAGTCCGGCGCGACCGGGTACCTGGTGAAGTCGGCCGGGCGGGAGGAACTGCTGGACGCGGTGCGCCGTACGGCCGTCGGCGACGCGGTGTTCACCCCGGGCCTGGCCGGGCTGGTGCTCGGGGAGTTCCGCCGGCTGGCCGCCGAGCCGGCCCCGGCCTCGGCGCCGGCCGCCCCGCAGCTGACCGCCCGGGAGACCGAGGTGCTGAGGCTGGTGGCCAAGGGCCTGTCGTACCGGCAGATCGCCGACCGGCTGGTGCTGTCGCACCGGACGGTGCAGAACCACGTGCAGAACACGCTGGGCAAGCTGCAGTTGCACAACCGGGTGGAGCTGGTCCGGTACGCGATCGAGCGGGGGCTGGACGAGGAACTGTGAGCGGGGCCCGGGCGCTCGGCGCCCGGCCCCACCCGAACTCCTCAGCCCCGTACGGCGGTCGCCTCCCGCAGCAGGGCCGCGACGATGTCCACGCCGTCCCGGGTGAGCACCGACTCCGGGTGGAACTGCAGGCCCGCGAAGCCGGGGCCGCGCAGCGCGTGGACGTCGCCGGTCGCGGTGTCCCGGGAGACCTCGACGCCCGCGGCGGCGAGCCGGGCCGCGTCGGCGTCCGAGCAGCGGGCCGTGAAGGTGTTGTAGAAGCCGACCGTCCGCTTGGTGCCGAACAGGTCGATGCGCTCCTGCGCGCCCTGGTACGGGACGGCCTTGCGGCCCAGCGCGAGCCCGAGTTCGGCGGAGAGCAGCTGGTGGCTGAGGCAGACCGCGAGCAGCGGGGCCGTGCGGGCGCCGGAGCGGACGGCGGCCAGGGCGTCCGCGACGACCGGTCGCAGCACCGCCATCTTGGGGTCGTCGGCGAGCGCCGGGTCGCCCGGGCCGGGGCCGAGCACCAGCGGGCCGCGGTGCGCCGCGACCAGCTCGCGCAGGCCCGGCCGGTCGAAGCGGACCACGGTGACCCGGTGTCCGAGCGAGGTCAGCAGGTGGTCGAGCATCGAGGTGAAGGTGTCCTCGCCGTCCACGACGAGGGTCGGTTCGGCCTCGGTGACCCGGGCCGGCGTCTGCATCCGCAGCCAGAACGGCGCGAGGTCGGCCCGGCGGGCGTCCAGCGCGGCCTGCACCCGGTGGTCGTCGGCGAGCCGCCGCCCGCCGGGGTGGGGCGGCCGGGCGGGCGCGGGCCGGGCGCCGATCGCGGTGAGGACCCCGGCGGCCTTGGCGTGGGTCTCGGCGACCTCCGACTCGGGGACGGAGCGGCGCACCAGAGTGGCGCCGACCCGGACGACCAGCCGCCCGGTGGCCGGGTCGATGTCGGCGGTGCGGATGCAGATCGGCGAGTCCAGCAGCTGGCCGCCGCTCGCGGAACGCCCGATCAGGGCCAGCGCGCCGGAGTAGTAGCCGCGCCCGCCGGGCTCGTAGCGCCGGATCACCCGGGTGGCGTTCTGCACCGGGCTGCCGGTGACGGTGGCGGCGAACATCGTCTCCCGCAGCACCTCGCGGACGTCCAGGGAGGTGCGCCCGCGCAGCTCGTACTCGGTGTGGGCGAGGTGGGACATCTCCTTGAGCCGGGGTCCGAGCACCTGGCCGCCGAGGTCGCCGACGGTGCACATCATCTTCAGCTCCTCGTCGACCACCATGGTCAGCTCCTCCAGCTCCTTGGGGTCGTGGAGGAAGCGGAGCAGCGAGTCGAAGTCGGAGCCGCCGGCCGGGTAGCGGTAGGTGCCGGAGATCGGGTTCATCACGACGGTGCCGCCGCTCTGCCGGACGTGCACCTCGGGGGAGGCACCGACCAGGACCCGCTCGCCGGTGTGCACCAGGAAGGTCCAGTACGCACCGCGCTCCTGGTCCAGCAGCCGGCGGAACAGGGTGAGCGCGAGTTCGGGGCCGAAGGCCTCCAGGGTGGCGTGGAAGTCGCGCCGGATCACGAAGTTGGCGCCCTCGCCGTTGCCGATCTCGTCCGCGATCACCCGGCGGACGATCGCGGCGTACGCCTCGTCGTCCACGTCGAACGCGCCGCCGGACAGCGTCACCGGCAGTTGCGGCAGGGCGGCGGTGAACTCGGGCAGCGGCAGGGCGTACTGCTCGGTCACCGCGAGGGCCTGCAACGGGGTGCCGTCGTCGTGCGCCGCGAAGCCGCGCTCGCGGATCTGCCGGTACGGGACCAGCGCGAGCAGGTCGTGGACCGGGCCGGCGGCCGGGACGCCGGCCCGGACCGGCAGGTCGGCGAGGTGCTCGTAGCTGTCGACGGTGCCCAGCAGCACCTCGACGGTGTCCGGGGCGTGCCGGGGGGTGCGGCGGTGCAGCAGGGCGAAGGCGGGCGCACCGGGGGAGGTCAGGCGGGCGAGCAACTCGGCAGGGGTGGTCACGAGTACGGCTTCCTTCCGGGATGGATGGCGAGGCGGTGCTGTTCCGCTCCCGGAGGGCCGTCTGCTCGGACGCACGACGGCCGCCCCGAGGGGCGGCCGTCGTGTTCGTCTAGGAACGCGCGATCTGTGGGCCACCCAGGGGGGAGGCCCACCACCAGGAGTGGGTGTGGGGCGCGTGCATGGGGCGAGCCTAGCCGATCCGGCCGGGCGGGTGAGGCCGATCACGGGCAATGTCCGAGAGGTGTCTCATCCATCGGGCAATGGTCACGGATCGCTCGTGTGACCCCGTAGCCTTGCCGTGTGACCGTGACGACTGAGACAACGAGGACTGGCCACTCCTGGCAGTCCCTGCCCGCGGCGCAGCAGCCTGAATGGCCGGACCACGAGGCTCTGCGCAAGACCCTTGCCGAGCTCGCCTCCTATCCGCCGCTCGTCTTCGCCGGCGAGTGCGACCAGCTGCGCGCCCGGCTCGGAGCCGTGGCGCGCGGGGAGGCGTTCCTCCTCCAGGGCGGCGACTGCGCCGAGGCCTTCGACGGCGTCTCGGCGGAGCACATCCGCAACAAGCTGAAGACCCTGCTGCAGATGGCGGCCGTGCTGACGTACGCCGCCTCGGTGCCGGTCGTGAAGGTCGGCCGGATCGCCGGCCAGTACTCCAAGCCGCGCTCGAAGTCGACCGAGACCCGGGACGGCGTGACCCTGCCGGTCTACCGCGGTGACTCGGTGAACGGCTTCGAGTTCACCCCCGAGTCCCGCATCCCGGACCCGGAGCGCCTGAAGCGGATGTACAACGCGTCCGCCGCGACGCTGAACCTGGTGCGCGCCTTCACCACCGGTGGTTACGCCGACCTGCGCCAGGTGCACGCCTGGAACCAGGACTTCGTGCGCAACTCGCCGGCCGGCCAGCGCTACGAGCAGCTCGCCCGGGAGATCGACAACGCCCTGGCGTTCATGAACGCCTGCGGCGTGGCGCCGGAGGAGTTCAAGACCGTCGAGTTCTTCTCCTCGCACGAGGCCCTGATCCTCGACTACGAGACCGCGCTGACCCGCGTGGACTCGCGCACCGGCGACCTGTACGACGTCTCCGGCCACATGGTGTGGATCGGCGAGCGCACCCGGCAGCTGGACCACGCGCACATCGAGTTCGCCTCCAAGATCCGCAACCCGATCGGGGTCAAGCTGGGCCCGACCACCTCGGTGGACGAGGCGCTCACCCTGATCGAGAAGCTGGACCCGGAGCGCGAGCCCGGCCGCCTGACCTTCATCACCCGGATGGGCGCGGGCAAGGTCCGGGACCACCTGCCCACCCTGGTGGAGAAGGTCACCGCCTCCGGCGCCAAGCCGGTGTGGATCTGCGACCCGATGCACGGCAACACCTTCGAGGCCTCCAGCGGTCACAAGACCCGCCGCTTCGACGACGTGCTGGACGAGGTCAAGGGCTTCTTCGAGGTGCACCGCGCGCTCGGCACCCACCCGGGCGGCATCCACGTGGAGCTGACCGGCGACGACGTCACCGAGTGCGTCGGCGGCGGCGACGAGGTGATGGTCGACGACCTGCACCAGCGCTACGAGACGGCCTGCGACCCGCGGCTCAACCGCAGCCAGTCGCTGGACCTGGCGTTCCTGGTGGCGGAGATGTACCGCGGCCAGTGACGCCTGCGGGCGGTAGTGGCGGGTGACTGTGACGAAGGCCCCTCCGGATTCGGGACTCCCGAGCCCGGAGGGGCTTTTTCGTACCCGGATCGCCAGGTAAGGTGAGGCTCAGTGAACTAAGGCAAGCCTTAGTCAAGATCCACTCCGTGCGCACCCGCACTTCACCCAGGGAGAGACCGCGATGTACGTGTGCATGTGCCATGCGGTCACCGAGGACCAGGTGAAGGAGGCGATCGACGGGGGTGCCAACACCCCGCGCCAGGTCGCCAAGGGCTGCAGGGCCGGCACGGACTGCGGGTCCTGCGTCCGCCGCATCCAGGCGCTGCTCGGCGAGCACGGCGCCCGGCCCTGCCCGACCGCCCGGCTGGCCGCCAAGCTCGGCCTGGCCGACCCGCAGGCCCAGGACGTTCCGGCGCCGGCCGCCCCGAAGCCGGGCCCGACGGCCCCGATCGCCCCGGTGGTCCCGCTGCGAGTGGCCTGAGCCGGGAGCACGCCCTACGACTCCGGCTGCTCGATCAGCTGGGCGATGTAGAGCGCCTCGCCGAGCTTGTCCAGGAGTTCCAGCTGGGTGTCGAGGTAGTCGATGTGGTGCTCCTCGTCGGCCAGGATGTCCTCGAAGATGTTCGCCGAGGTGACGTCGTTCTTGGCCCGCATCACCACGATCCCGCGCTTGAGGCGGTCGATCGCCTCGACCTCGATCTGGCGGTCCGCCTCGAACATCTCCTTGACCGTCTGGCCGATCCGGACGTGGAACAGCCGCTGGTAGTTGGGCAGCCCCTCCAGGAACAGGATCCGGTCGGTGAGCGTCTCGGCGTGCTTCATCTCGTCGAAGGACTCGTGCCGGGTGTACTTGGCGAGCTTCGTCCAGCCGAGGTTCTCCTGCATCTTGGCGTGCAGGAAGTACTGGTTGATCGCGGTGAGCTCGGCCGTGAGCTGCTCGTTGAGGAACTCGATGACCTCCGGGTCGCCCTGCATGGTGCTGCCTCCCTGGGCTACGTCCTGCGGTGACTCTTGCGCTGGGCATCCTGGCACCGTTTTGGGAGGTAATTCCAGTAAGTTCACACTCAGTAGGACATGTGTCGGAATATCCGTTTTAGGCGGTCATCGGCGGGTGTGCGATCGACCATCGGCTCGTACGGGCAGGGCGTGAACCCGCGCCAAAGGGGCGCGCGCCTGGGCTCGTCCGCCGTCTGTCACCATGGAGTCATGGGTCAGTCCGAACAAGAACCGCTTCCGCCGTCTGACCCGAAGCTCCCACCGGGTCAGCGCGTGCAGCGCGGCTGGCCCGCCCTGCACTACGGGCCGGTGCCCCGCTTCAAGCCGCTGACCTGGGACCTCCAGGTGTTCGGCGCCACCGCCTCGGCGGAGAAGCACAGCTGGGACTTCGCGGCCTTCAACGCCCTGCCGCGCACCAGCGTGGTCGCCGACCTGCACTGCGTCACCAAGTTCTCCGTGCTCGGCAACGAGTGGACGGGCGTGCCCGCGGCCCTCCTGCTCGACCTGGTGCCCCCGGCGCCCGGCGTCACCCACGTCATGGTCTGGGCCGAGTACGGCTACAGCGCCAACCTGCGGCTGGCCGACTTCGCCGACGGCCGCACCCTGCTCGCCACCCACCGCAACGGCGAGGCGCTGACCGCCGAGCACGGCTTCCCGGTGCGGCTGGTGGTGCCGAAGCTGTACGCCTGGAAGGGCCCCAAGTGGGTGCGCGCGGTGGAGTACATGCGGGCCGACCGGCGCGGCTTCTGGGAGGAGCGCGGCTACCACAACCTGGCCGACCCGTGGCGCGAGCAGCGCTACTCCTACCAGGAGGAACCGGGCGACGGGCCGCTCCGCTGAGCCCCCGATCCCGCTAGAACAGCGAGAAGCTGACCGTCACCACGGTCCTCTGCGGGCGCCGCTCGCCGGCCGCCGGGGACTGGCCGCTCACCTTGCCCATGCCGAGCGTCCAGTCGGTGGCCGCCTTCATGGTGAAGCCCGCCGCCTGCAGCGCCTTCTGCGCGTCGTCCCGGCCCATCCCGCTGACGTCCGGGACCGGCACCATGCCCTTGCTGACCACCAGCGAGACCGCGGCGTTCTCCTGCAGCATCTGCCCGGCGGCCGGCGAGCTGCTGATCACCGAACCCTCGGGCACGGTGTCGTTGTAGGTCCGGGTCACTCCGCCCCTGGTCAGTTGGGCGGCGGCCAGCGCGGCGGCCGCGTCGTCCGAGCTCTTGCCGGTCACGTCCGGCACGGCGATCCGCTTGGGGCCCTTGGAGACGGTGACCGTCACAGAGTCGCTCTTGCGGGTGCGCGCGCCCACCCCGGGATCGGTGGAGATCACCTGCCCGGCCGGGACGGACTCGCTGAAGGCGTCGACGAACCTGCCGTGCATGCCGGCCCTGTCCAGGATCCGCTGGGCCTCGCCCCGGTCCTTGCCGAGCACGCCCGGCACCGAACTGTACAGCCCCTCGGAGATCCCGTAGGTGGCGCCGCCGATCGCCACCACCAGCGCGGTCAGCGCGGCCGTCCAGATCAGCGGCTTGCGCGGGACCCGGCGCAGCCGGCTCGGCCGGCGCACCCGGACCGGGGTCGGCTCGTCGTACGGGCGGGGCTCGGCGAGCAGCTGGTCCATCACCTCGGCAGGCACGTCCAGCACGCTGGTGCGCTCCGGTGCCGGGGCGTCGCCGGGCTGGGACAGCGGCTGGATCACCGAGGTCGGCTCGCTGGTCGGGTAGCGCGGGCTGGGCCGGGTGGAGGCCGGCGGCTCGGCGTCCAGCTCGGCCGGCGTGAGGGCACGGCGGACCCGCTGGAGGGCGGCGAGCAGTTCCACCGCGTCGTACGGGCGGGCGTCGACGGCCCGGGCGCAGGCGCCGGCCACTATGGCGTCCAGCGCCGGGGCGACGGTGGGGGCGGTCAGCGAGGGGGCGGGGACGTCCTCGTGCAGGTGCTTGTACATGACCTGGACGGGGTTGTCGCCGGTGTGCGGGCGGCGGCCGGTGAGCATCTCGTACAGCAGGATGCCGGACGCGTAGACGTCGACCCGCTGGTCGGTGGGGGCGTCCGGGAGGATCTGCTCGGGGGCCAGGTAGGAGACCGTGCCCATGACGGTGCCGCCGGTGGCGGTGCTGGTCGAGGTGGGCGCGCCGTCGGCGCTGCCGAGCACCCGGACCAGCCCGAAGTCGGCGACCTTGACCAGGCCGCTCTCGGTGATCAGCACGTTCTCCGGCTTGACGTCCCGGTGGACCAGCCCGGCCCGGTGGGCGGCGCCCAGGGCGGCGAGCACCGGCTCCAGCACGTCCAGCGCGGCCCGGACGGACAGCGCGCCGCGGTCGCGCAGCAGGTCGCGCAGGGTGCGGCCGGGCACGTACTCCATGGCGAGGAAAACGTTTCCGCCGTCCGCGCCCTGGTCGAAGACGTTGACCACGTTGGGGTGGGTCAGCTTGGCGACGGCCTTGGCCTCGCGGATGAAGCGGGCGGTGAAGCCCTCGTCGCCGGCCAGCTGGGGGTGCATCACCTTGAGGGCGACCACCCGGTCCAGCCGGGTGTCGGTGCCCTTGTAGACGGTGGACATCCCGCCGGTCGCGATGCGCTGCTCGACCCGGTACCGGTTGTCGAGCACGGTACCGATCAGGGGGTCGTGCAGTGCCATGTCCACCCGGGGGAGTCTAGTGGCGCGGGAGGACGCCGGTCCCGGAGGACGCCGCTCCGGGACCGGCTTGTGACATGCCCTACACGGACTGGAAGGCGGGCCGCTCCCGGGCGTCCAGGTCGGCGCGGCCGGCCATCGCGGAGGAGGCCTCGGCGTGGAAGCGGCGCGGGATGCGGCCGGCCCGGTGGGCGAGCCGGCCCGCCTCGGCGGCGTGCCGCATCGCCTCGGCCATCAGCACCGGGTCCTGAGCCCGGGTCACCGCGGAGGCGAGCATCACCGCGGAGCAACCCAGCTCCATCGCCAGCGCGACGTCGGAGGCGGTGCCGGCGCCGGCGTCCAGGATCACCGGCACGCCCGCACCTTCCACGATCAGCTGGAAGTTGTGCGGGTTGCGGATGCCCAGGCCGGAGCCGATCGGCGAGCCCAGCGGCATGATCGCCGCGCAGCCGACGTCCTCCAGCTTGCGGGCCAGCACCGGGTCGTCGTTGGTGTACGGGAGCACCGTGAAGCCGTCGTCGACCAGCGTCTCGGCGGCGTCCAGCAGTTCGATCGGGTCCGGCAGCAGGGTGCGCTCGTCGGCGATCACCTCCAGCTTCACCCAGTCGGTGCCGAGCGCCTCGCGGGCCAGCCGGGCGGTCAGCACGGCCTCGCCGGCGGTGAAGCAGCCGGCCGTGTTGGGCAGGACGCGGATGCCGTTGCGGGTCAGCACGTCCAGGACGGAGCCCTGGGTGGTGG
This sequence comes from Kitasatospora sp. NPDC017646, assembly GCF_044329365.1. Lineage (NCBI taxonomy): Bacteria > Bacillati > Actinomycetota > Actinomycetes > Kitasatosporales > Streptomycetaceae > Kitasatospora > Kitasatospora sp. NPDC017646. The sequence goes on from NZ_JBIRJC010000002.1 coordinate 465,042, forward strand.
CGTCGACCCGGCGCATGGCCACGGTGGTCAGCTCGGTGCCGGAGGCGAGCAGGGCGTGCTCCAGGACCTCCAGGCTCGGCGCGCCGCCGGTGCCCATGATCAGCCGGGAGGAGAAGGCAGCCCCGGCGATGGTCAGAAGGTCGTCGGCCATGGTTCAGCCTCCCTGGACGGCGGTGAGGATCTCGATCCGGTCGCCGCTGGCCAGCGCCGTCGCGGGCCACGAACTGCGCGGCACCACGGCCTCGTTGAGGGCGGCGGCGACGCCGGTGTTGGCGGCGCTGACGGTGGCCACCAGCTCGGCGAGGGTGGTGGTGGCGGGCACCCGGCGGGGCTCGCCGTTGACGGTCAGGGCGATGCCGGCCGGGGTGGTCTCGGTCGGGGTGGTCTCGGTCATGCGGAGGCCTTCGTGGTGGGGGCGTCGGGGGAGAACCGGGTGGGCGTGAACGGCCGTGCCAGCTCGGGGACTTCGCCGGTCGCCAGGTGGTCGGCGAGCAGGTCGGCGGTCACCGGGGTGAGCAGCACGCCGTTGCGGTAGTGGCCGGTGGCGGCGACCAGTCCGGGCAGTGCGGTCGGGCCCAGCAACGGGGCGTTGTCCGGCGAACCGGGGCGCAGCCCGGCCGCGGTCTCGCGCAGCGGGAGTTCGGTGATGCCCGGGACCAACTCATGGGCGTCGCGCAGGAGTTCGTACACCCCGCCAGCGGTGACGGTGGTGTCGTAGCCCTGCTCCTCGGTGGTCGCGCCGATGACCAGCTCGCCGTTCTCCCGGGGCACCAGGTACAGGTGTTGGCCGCGCACCACCGCGCGGACGTTGCGGGAGAGGAACGGCCGGTAGGCGTCCGGGACTTGGAGGCGCAGCACCTGTCCCTTCACCGGGCGGACCGCGGGCAGCACCCCCTCGGGCAGGCCCGGCAGCCGGTGGCTGTGCGGCCCGGCGGCCAGGACGACCTGGTCGGCGGCCACGGTCTCGTGGGTGCTCAGCCGGGCTCCGACCGCACGGCCGTTCCCGACCAGCAGCTCGACGGCCTCGGCCCGGTGCAGCAGGACGCCGGCCCGCTCGCAGGCGGCGACCAGGGCGGTGAGCAGTCGGCGGGGATCCACCTGGTGGTCGTCCGCGACGTGCAGGCCGCCGCGCACGCCGGGGGCGAGCATCGGTTCGAGCTTGCGGGCCTCCCGGCCGGTCAGCCAGCTGGAGTCCAGGCCCAGCCGCTGGTGGAAGGCGTGCAGTTCGCGCAGTTCCTCGCGGTCGTCGGAGTCCAGCGCCACGGCGATGGTGCCGCAGCGGCGGTAGCCGGTGTCGAGGCCGCCGCTCGCCTCGGTGAGCTCGGCGGCGAAGGACCCGTACCGCTGGTTGGAGGCCATCCCGAGGTGCAGCAGCGGCTCCTCGCCGTACTGCAGCTCGGTGACCGGGGCGAGCATTCCGGCGGCGACCCCGGCCGCGCCCCCGCCGTGGGCGGGGTCGACCACGACCACGTTCCGCAGCCCGCGCTGTGCGGCGCGCCAGGCGACGGCGAGGCCGATGACGCCCCCGCCGATCACCAGCACGTCCGCGCGGCTGCCTGCTGACAAGCGTGACAAAGCTGCTCTTCTCCCTTCGCCGGTATGACCCGGATCAGGTTCGGACGGTCGCGGGCCGTGCCAGCCCGCCTCTCAGCCCGGTTCGCCGGGCTCCCGCGTGGTGCCCCCACCTTAACGCCGGGGGTCGGTCGGGCCGAAGGGCCGTACGAGGAGTGGACGAGGGCCGGACGGCCGCCGGGGCCCGCCCGGGCACTGAGTACAGTGACGGCGTGGCAGAGCTGAGCGGAACGGATCGGGTGGTCGTCGTCGGAGCCGGGCTGGCCGGGGCGCAGTGCGCCCTGCGGCTGCGGCAGGGCGGCTGGCGGGGGCGGATCGTCCTGGTCGGCGAGGAACCCCGCGCGCCGTACGACCGGCCGCCGCTCTCCAAGGACGTGCTGCTCGGCAAGGCCGACGCCACCACCCTGGACATCGACTACGAGGGGCTCGGCATCGAGCTGCTCACCGGCCGCCGGGCCACCGGCCTCACCCCCGGCGTGCTGCACACCGACGGCGGCGACCTCCCGTACGACTCGCTGGTGATCGCCACCGGCGCCACCCCGCGCGCCCTGCCCGGGGCCGAGCGCGCCCACCTGTTGCACACCCTGGACGACGCCCTGGCGCTGCGCGCGCTGCTGCGCCCCGGCCTGCGGCTGGTGCTGGTCGGCGCGGGCTGGATCGGCGCCGAGGTGTCCACCGCCGCGCGCCAGGGCGGCTGCGAGGTCACCGTGGTGGAGGCCGGTCCGGCGCCGGTGCCGGGCGCGCTGCCGACCGAGGTCGGCTCGGCGATGGCCGCCTGGTACGCCGAGGCCGGGGTCGAGCTGCGCTGCGGGGTCGGCGTGGCCGCCGTCGAGCCCGGGGCGGTGCTGCTGGCGGACGGCTCCCACCTGCCCGCCGACGAAGTGGTGGTCGGCGTCGGCGCCCGGCCCGCGACCGGCTGGCTGGCCGGTTCGGGCGTCGAGCTGGACGCCTCCGGCGCGGTCGTGGTGGACGCTCGGCTGCGCACCGGTCTGCCCGGGGTGTTCGCGGCCGGCGACTGCGTCAGCTACCCGTCGGCCCGCTCCGGCGCCCGGCTGGCCGTCCAGCACTGGGACCACGCGCTGCAGTCGGGCGGGGCCGCGGCCGCCGCCGTGCTCGGGGCGGACGCGCCGTACGACCCGGTGCCGTACTTCTGGTCCGAGCAGTTCGGGCGGATGGTCCAGTACGCGGGCCGGCACGCCGAGGGCGACGAACTGCTGTGGCGCGGCAGCCCGCAGGACGCCGCCTGGTCGGTGCTGTGGCTGCGCGACGGGGTGCCCAGTGCGCTGCTCGCGGTGGACCGGCCGCGCGACCTCACCCAGGGCCGGAAGCTGATCGAGCGCGGGACGCCGCTGGACCGGACCCTCGCGGCGGACCCGTCGGTGGCGCTCAAGGCGGCGCTCAAGGGGGCCACCGCTTAGCGCCGGGAGGCGTGGAGGTGGCAGTCTGGTGCCGTGAGTGAGATCGATGCCAAGACTGACGCCCTGGTCCCCGAGTGGTTGTACCTCCCCGACATCTCCGAGCGGTGGGGTGTGCTGGTCACCGAGGTTCGCAACATGGTCAAGAAGGGTGACCTGATCGCGGTCCGCCGCGGTCCCAACAAGTCGCTGCAGGTCCCGGCGGCGTTCATCGACGAGGACGGCCCGGTCAAGCACCTGGTCGGCCTGCTGACCGTGCTGCGGGACAGCGGGTTCTCCGACCAGGAGATCGTCGAGTGGATGTTCTCCGAGGACCCGACGCTGCCCGGCACCCCGGTGCAGGCGCTCTGGGAGAACCGGGCGACCGAGGTCAAGCGCCGCGCCCAGGCCCTGGCGCTGTGATGACCGACCCGCGGTCCCGCCTGGCCGACGCCCGGCTCTACCTGTGCACCGACGCCCGCCGGGAGCAGGGCGACCTGGCCGAGTTCCTGGACGCGGCGCTGGCCGGCGGGGTGGACATCGTCCAGCTCCGCGACAAGGGCCTGGAGGCCAGGCAGGAGCTGGCGGCCCTGGAGGTCTTCGCCGACGCCTGCCGCCGCCACGGCAGGCTGCTGTCCGTCAACGACCGCGCCGACATCGCCCACGCGGCCCGGCCGGACGTTCTGCACCTCGGACAGGACGACCTGCCGGTGCCGGCCGCCCGGGCGATCCTCGGCGAGGACGTGCTGATCGGACGCTCCTGCCACGCCGAGTCCGAGGTGGACGCGGCGGTCGCCGAACCGGGCGTGGACTACTTCTGCACCGGCCCGGTCTGGCCGACCCCGACCAAGCCGGGCCGCCCGGCGCCGGGCCTCGGCCTGGTCTCGTACGCGGCGAAGCAGGCCACCGACCGGCCGTGGTTCGCGATCGGCGGGATCGACCTCGGCAACGTGGACGAGGTGCTGGCCGCCGGCGCCCGCCGGATCGTCGTGGTCCGGGCCATCACCGCGGCGGAGGACCCGCGGGCCGCCGCCGCCGAGCTCGCCCGCCGGGTGCGCGCGGCCTGAGGGCCCGTCCGGCGGATCCTGCCCGGCGTCGCGCGCCCGGCAGGATCCGCCGGACAGGCCCTGGCGGCTTCTCGGGGCCGCCGCCGTCAGTACTTGCGGACGGTGGCGGCCTCGGCCAGCGCCAGCAGCACCGTACGGGCCCCCTCGTCGGCGAGCGGCGCCCCCGCCAGCGCGGCCAGCGACTGGCCCATCAGCTCCTCGATCCGCTGCTCCACCAGCTCGGGCGCGCCGCTGCGGGCGACCAGCTCGCGCAGCTCGGCGACCTCCTCGGCGGCCAGGTCCGGCGCGCCGAGCCGGGCGTCCAGGTGCCGGGCGTCGGCCTGCGGCAGGGCGCGCATCGCGTGGGCGACCAGCAGGGTCCGCTTGCCCTCGCGCAGGTCGTCCCCGGCGGGCTTGCCGGTGACGGCCGGGTCCCCGAAGACGCCGAGCAGGTCGTCCCGCAGCTGGAAGGCCTCGCCCAGCGGCAGCCCGAACGCCCCGAGGGCCTCGACCAGCTCCGGCCCGGCCCCGGCGAGCAGGGCGCCGACCTGAAGCGGCCGCTCGATCGTGTACTTCGCCGACTTGTAGTGCAGGACGGTCCGGGCCCGCTCCAGCGCGCCCTCGTCGGCCGAGTCGCCGGCCACCGGCTCCAGCACGTCCAGGTACTGGCCGAGCATGACCTCGGTGCGCATCAGGTCGAACCTCGGCTTGGCGGCCAGCACGGCGGCCGGCTCCAGGCCCGAGCGCAGGAACAGTTCGTCGCACCAGATCAGCAGCAGGTCGCCCAGCAGCACCGCGGCCGAGACGCCGTACTGCTCGCGGTCGCCGCGCCAGCCGCTGTCCCGGTGCAGCGCCTCGAAGCGGCGGTGGACCGAGGGCAGGCCGCGGCGGGTGTCGCTGCGGTCCATCAGGTCGTCGTGCACCAGCGCGCTGGCCTGCAGCAGCTCCAGTGCGGCCGCCGCGTTGGCGATCCCCTCGCCCCCGGCCGGGCCGCCGGCGGCGCGCCAGCCCCAGTAGCAGAAGGCCGGGCGCAGCCGCTTGCCGCCGTCCAGCAGGAAGTCGCGCAGGGCGTCGGCGGCGGGCACCAGCTGCGGCGAGATCTTGCCGAGCAGCGCGGACTGGCCGTCCATGAACGCGGCGAGGGCGGCGTTGACGCGCGTGCGGACGTCCTCCACGTCAATGGGGTTGGCCGGCCGGTTGCTGGACGAGGTCACGATGAGGCTCCGCTGGTTCGCTGGGGGTGCAGCAAGCGTAGCGGGGCGGTCGGGAACGGGCGTGCGAGCGGGCCGGTGGGGGCGCGGGGACCGGGCCGGGCGGAAGCGGAGGAGTGTCCACTACTTGTCCCGAATCGTGGAATCGGGTTGTCCGGCCCCTTCGGGGGCCCGCTAACCTGCCAGCATGGCACTCGGCATCGCTTCCACGAGACCGGACCGCGCACTCACGGTCCGCGAGCTCCTGGCGGCCGGAAAGCGCTCCTTCTCCTTCGAGTTCATGCCGCCCCGCACCGAGGCCGGCGAGCAGAAGCTCTGGGACGCCATCCGTCGACTCGAACCGCTGGACCCGAACTTCGTCTGCATGACGTACGGCGCCGGCGGCTCCTCGCGCGAGCGCACCGTCAACATGGTCGGCCGGATCGCCACCGAGACCACCCTCACCCCGGTCGCCCACCTGACCGCGGTGGACCACTCGGTCGCCGAACTGCGCAACATCATCGGCCAGTACGCCGACCAGGGGGTGCGGAACGTCCTCGCGGTCCGCGGCGACCCGCCCGGCGACCCGATGGGCGAGTGGGTCCGTCACCCGGACGGCGTCACCTACGCGTACGAGCTGGTGGAGCTGATCAAGGGCATCGGCGACTTCTGCGTCGGGGTCGCGGCCTCCCCGAACATGCACCCGCGCTCGGCCGACTGGGACGAGGACATCCGGCACTTCATCGCCAAGGTCCGCTCCGGCGCCGACTACGCGATCACCCAGATGTTCTTCGAGGTGGACGACTACCTCCGGTACCGCGACCGGGTCACCGCCGCGGGCTGCGAGACGCCGATCATCCCGGAGATCATGCCGGTGACCAACGCCAAGCAGCTGGAGCGCTTCCCCCAGCTCAGCGGATCGGCCTTCCCGGCCGATCTGGAGGCCCGGCTGCGGGCCGTCGTCGACGACCCGGCGGCGCTGCGGGCGGTCGGCATGGAGCACGCCACCGCGATGGCCGAACGGCTGCTCGCCGAGGGCGCGCCCGGCCTGCACTTCATCACGCTCAACCACTCGACGGCGACGCTGGAGATCTACCAGAACCTGGGGCTGCACCAGCGCCCGTAGGGCCGTGTCCACGGGCCCGTCACCGCTCCGCGGTGGCGGGCTCGGTCGTGTGCGGCCGGTGTCGCCGACGCCGGGAACGCGATGCGGTACCCCGGCCGTTGAACCGGTACAGTCGCCGCACACGCGCGGCGCGCGCGGGCACGCGACTGGAGGTAGCGCGCGGATGGGCATCGGATACCTGCTGCTGTACGTCGCGTTGGCGGTGGTGGCGCTCTGGCTGGTGGCCGAGGTGCTGCTGCAGAACCGGGCGCCGCTGCACTGGCGGGTGCTCGCCCTGGCCGGCTTCCTGGGCGTGGCCGTCGGGATGGGCCTCGGCTCGGTCGTGGTGATCGGCGCGGGCGCGGGCCTGTTCGCGATCGGCCAGGCCTTCGTCACCCTGTCGGTCAAGAAGGGCTACCAGGCCGGCTGGTCCCTGCGGAAGTCCGACGGCAGCCTGCCCGGTCCGCTCGCCAGGGTGCCCCTGCTCGGCGCCCTGACCGGCGGTGCGGCGGTCGCGGCCGCGGCAGCGGCGGAGGAGAAGCGGGTCGGCGAGGTCAGCGCGGTCGAGGAGGCCGGGGCCGAGGCCGGAACGCCGGAGTCGGAGTCGGCGTCGGTCGCCGAGGAGACCCCGGAGGTCGAGCAGACCGCCGCCTTCGAGATGCAGGAGCTGGCCCAGGACGGCATCTACGCCCCCGCCTACTACGAGCAGCAGCAGGCCCAGCAGCCGCAGGACCCGTACGCCCCGGCCTACCAGTCCGGCTACGACCAGCAGCAGTGGCAGACCCAGCAGCAGCCCGCCTACGCCTACGACCAGCAGACCTACGGCGGTTACCCGCAACAGCAGCAGGACCCGTACGGCGGCTACCAGCAGCAGTCCCAGGACCAGCAGCAGCCCCAGGACCCGTACACGGCCTACCCCCAGCAGGCCTGGGACCCGAACACCCAGCAGCAGCACCAGCAGCAGTGGCAGCCCCAGCCCGACCAGCAGGGCCAGGGCACCGCGCAGCAGCCGGTCTACGACCAGAGCGGCTACGGCTACCAGCAGCAGAACACCTGGCACCAGGGCTGATCCCGCCGGGCGGACCTCAGGCCGGGCCGATCAGGTTGGCGGCGATGCAGGCCGACATGCCGACACGGGAGAGGCCGCCGCCGGGGTGGGCGTCGGCGCCGATCAGGTGGAGCCCGGGGACGGGGGACTCGTTGGCGGCCCTGAGCCACCGGCCGGAGGCGCCGGCCAAGGCCGGGCGGGCGACCGCGCCGGCGAGGGCGCCGGTTTCGCGGCGGGTGTCCTCGGGGGTGCGGACGACCCGCCACAGGATCCGTTCGCGCAGGCCCGGTACGGCAGCGTCGACGTGAGCGAGCAACTGGTCGGCGTAGCGGTCGGCGGCGCCGGGGGCGGTCCAGTCGAACGCGCCCTGGGCCGGGACGGTGGCCGTCAGCACCGCGCTCTCGTGGGCGTCGTCGGGGCGCAGCGCCGGGTCGTCCGGGCGGAGCACCTGCACGGTGGGGCGCTCGCAGAGCGGGCCCGAGCCGGCCAGCGCCGCCTCCTCGGCGGCCGGGTCGGCCGCGTGCACGACCGTCCGGTGCGCGGTGTCCTCCGGGCGCCGGCCGCGCAGGGCCAGCAGCACGCTGAACCGGCCGGGCACCCCGTGCGGCTCCCACCGCTCGGGCGGGAGGCCGGGCCACTCGGCGAGGCCGTGGCGGTGCAGGGCGGCGGCGTCCATCGCGGAGACCACCAGGTCGGCGTCGATCCGGCCGTCGGCCGTCTCCACCCCGCGCGCCCGGCCGTCCTCGACGACCACCCGGGTGACCGGGGTGTCGAAGCGGAACTCGACCTTGCGCAGCTCGCAGCGCCGGTACACGGCCTCGGCCAGGGCCCGCATGCCGCCCCGGACGTACCAGACGCCGAAGGACTGCTCCATGTACGGCAGCACGGTGGCCCCCGCCGGGGCCTGTCCGGGGGCGAAGCCGTACCGGACCGCGGCCTCGGACAGCAGGGCGGTCAGACCGGGGTGGCCGCCCAGTTCGCGCGCGGCGACGTCCCGGAGGGTCCACGGCCGGGGGCGGCGCAGCCGGGCCAGGCCGGTGGCCGGCGGAACGGGGTACGGGTCGGTGCCCAGGAAGGCCGGGTCGGCCGGGAGCGGCTCCTCCAGCAGCGGGCGGCGGGTGGCCTCCCAGACGGTTCGGCCGTGGTTCATCACCTCGCTCCAGCGGGCGCCGGAGCCCGCGCCGAAGGCGGCGTCCAGGGCCTGGCTGACGCCGCCGCGCGAGGCGTTGGGCAGGGTGACGGCGGTGCCGTCGGGGAACAGGTGCCGGCTCTCCGGGTCCACCGGCGCCAGCTCGACCAGCTGCTCCAGCGGCTCGCGGCCGGTCTTCAGCGCGAGGTCGCGGTAGACGGCGGGCAGCGGGAGCAGGCCGGGGCCGGTGTCGAAGGCGAAGCCGTCGCGTTCGTACCGGCCGACCATGCCGCCGTAGGTGCCGCTCGCCTCGCAGACCGTCACCCGGTGACCGAGGGTCGCCAGCCTGGAGGCCGCCGCGAGCCCGCTCATTCCTGCGCCGATGATGACGATCCGTGCCATGGCACCCGATCCTAGGGCGCAGGTCGGGCCCGACCTGCGAAAGCCCCCTCCGCAGCGGCCCGGGCGGCCCTGCGCTCGCGGCGGCGGGCCCGGAACGCCCGGATCCTGCTGATCGCCAGCCGGACCAGCAGCAGACCGGCCACCAGCAGCACCGCGGCGATCGAGGCGGCCGCCCAGGGGTGGAAGATCGCCAGGGTGACCAGGCCGGCCACCGAGAGGTCCTCCAGCAGGCTGACCACGATGTTGCTGGCCGGTTCGGGCGAGGTGTTGACGGCCATCCGCAGTGAGGCCTTGACCAGGTGGGTGACCAGCGCGGTCGTGCCGCCCATCGCCCCGGCCGCGATCGTGCTGAGCGAGCCCGGGTCGTTGCTCGCGATCAGCACGCCGACGACGGCGCCGGCGATCGGCCGGATCACGGTGTGCACGGCGTCCCAGACGGTGTCCACGTACGGGATCTTGTCGGCCACCGCCTCCAGCAGGAACAGCACGGCCGCCGCGATCAGCACGTCGGTGCGCTCCAGCGCGTGCGGCACCGACTCCGCGCCGGCGAACCGGCCCAGCAGCCCGAGCAGCAGCACCACGGCGTACGCGTTGATGCCGCTGGCCAGTCCGCTGGTGAAGATCAGCGGCAGGACCGTCATCGCGTCCCCCTCCTCGCTCTCCCGGGTCTTCCGACCCCGGCCGGGCCGTCCGGCCCCGCCGTACCGTACCGGGAGCCGGGACGTCGCGGGCCATCGCCGCGGTTCCGCGCCCGGGGCTTCCGGCCGACTGAGTACGGGTACTCAGATCCGGGGTTGAGTACGTCAGCGGATGGCCTCCGACCTGCTGGGACGGGAGAGTGGTGGCACCCGGGAGGGCGGCGCGTCGGGCGCCGGCCGCCCGGGTGGCGGATCCGTCCTTCGGCCGGGAGGGCCCGGGGGACGGCGGCCGGATCCGCGAACGGGCGCCGGTCTCGGGCCCCGCACCGCCGGCACGGGGCGGCGGAGCGGGCCGGGGGGAGGCCGGTCACCGGACGGGGGAGAACGGGGGGAGTTCGCCACCGCCACCCGGTGGGGGGTGGTCGGGGGTGACGGCAGACGGCGGCGGCGCGGACCGGGGGGACCGCGACCGCCGCCGGTACGCCCGGTCCCGGGGCCTGATTGTCAGTGGTGCGGTTCACGATGGGAGCGCACGGACCACCCGGTCCGCGCGCTGCCTCGGAACGGGGGAGACCATGACCATCAGCCACCCTGAGCCCGTCACCGCCCGCCTCCACTCCGCCGTCCTTCCACACGTTCCCGGCCCCGCCGGTGGCCGCCCCGCCGGGCGGGACGTCCACCCCGTGCTGCGCCGGGTCGCCGCGCCGCCGGCCGCCCTCGACCTGCTCGCCGACGCCCACCGCACGCTGGCCCGCGCCCGTGCGCTGGAGGACCCGCTGGAGCGCTACGCCACCGCCCATCTGGCCGCCCTGCGCACGGTGGCGGCCGTGCTGGCCGTCCGCGGCCGGCCGGAGAAGAACCCGCGGCGGCGCAAGGCCATCCGCAGCGCCTGGGAGGTGCTGCCCGAGGTGGCCCCCGAACTGGCCGAATGGGCGCTCTACTACGGCGCCGGCGCCCGCCGCCGGGCCGCCGCCGAGGCCGGGATCCGGGGCGCCGTCTCGGCCCGCGACGCCGACGACCTGATCCGCAACTCGGCCCTGTTCCTGCGCCTGGTCGAGCGCCTGCTCGGCCTGCACCCGGCCCCGCCCGCGCCCCGGCTGCCGCTGGACAGGTCATAAGGTGGTGGCAACCTGATCGATCTGCACGTGCCAAGGAGCCCCACCTTGTACCCGACGCGTCCCCGCAGCGCCCTGCGTACCGCCGTGGTGTGGGAGGTGGTGCGGGCAGCCCTGGAGAAGCGGGCGGCCGAGCTGGACCAGCCGGTGCTGGACGTGGTCGACACCGGCGGCGGCACCGGGAACTTCGCCGTGCCGGTGGCCAAGCTCGGTCACCGGGTCACCGTGGTCGACCCGAGCCCGGACGCGCTGTTCGCACTGGAGCGCCGGGCCGCCGAGGCCGGGGTGACGGACCTGGTCCGGGCCGTCCAGGGCGACACCCAGACGCTGCCCGAGCTGGTCGCCCCCGGCACCGTGGACGCGGTGCTCTGCCACGGCGTGCTGGAGGTCGTGGACGACCCGGCCGAGTCGCTGGGCAGCCTGGCCGCCACCCTGCGCCGGGGCGGGCTGGTCAGCCTGCTGGCCGCCAACCGCAACGGCGCGGTGCTGGCCCGCGCGCTGGCCGGCCACTTCAACGAGGCCCGTACGGTGCTCTCCGCCGTCGACGGCCGCTGGGGCGAGCAGGACCCGATGCCCCGCCGGTTCACCGGCGAGGAGCTGGGCCGGCTGGCCGAGGGCGCGGGTCTGCGGGTGGAGTCGGTGCACGGCGTCCGGGTCTTCGCCGACCTGGTGCCCGGGGTGCTGGTGGACACCGAGCCGGGGGCCATGGAGGCGCTGCTGAAGCTGGAGGAGGCCGCCGCCGCGCAGCCCGCCTTCCACGCCGTGGCCACCCAGCTGCACCTGCTGGCCACCCTGGCCTGAGGGCCCTCCGGAGCACCCGGGAGCGCCCCGGGGTTCCCGTCCGCCGCCGCACGGTTCGCACACCGTGCGGCGGCCGTTCGCTTCCCGGACGGCCGCCGGACCCCCGCCCCTCACCGCGGGTGCGCTCGCGAAGCTCCCCAGGTCCGGGCCGATTCCATCCGACCGGGCACTTGTCCGAGTCGTCCGGCGTTGACCCGGGTGCGGCCCGCCCGGTCGAAGTGGCCCGGCCCACGCGGCGCAGACCACTCCGTAACGGGCCCACGGACCGTATGATCTGGGTAAAGCCGGAAAGCATGACAGCCGGACGCGTGGGGCATATGGACGACACGGGCCGGGTCCCCCACACGGGCGTCCGAGCGCGTGCCCAAGGCTGATTGGACTGGCCTCCCCGACCGGGGTGGCGGACCGGTCGCACCCGCGACCGACGAGTAGGAGGACTCCGTGCCGCTCTCGGAGCACGAGCAGCGACTGCTCGACCAGATGGAGCGAGCGCTGTATGCCGAAGATCCCAAATTCGCGTCGGCGCTTGAGGGAACCGGGCTGCGCACCTACACCCGTCGGCGGGTCTACCTGGCCGTCGCCGGTTTCGTGGTGGGGGTCGGCCTGCTGATGGGCGGCATGGTCGTTCCGGACCAGATCTGGGTCAGCGTCGTGGGGTTCCTGGTGATGCTCGGGTGCGCGGTGTTCGCCGTGACGGGCTGGCGCCGCGGGCCCGCGAGCCAGGGCTCCGGCCCCCGCCAGGCCGCCGCCCCGCGCCGCAAGGCCGGGATGATGGACCGGGTGGAACAGCGCTGGCAGCGCCGCCGGGACGAGCAGACCGGCGGGTTCTGAGCCGTCCGAGCCGTACCGCCGGGACCGCGTAGGACGACGGAGGACCACCGCGTAGGACCACGTCAGGACCACTGAGGGCCGTCGTGCACGGGAGCCGGGGGGGGGGGGGGGGGGGCGACCCCCCCCCCCCCCCCGCGGGGGGGGGGGGCCCCGCCCCCCCCCCCCCCCCCCCGGGGCCCCCCCCCCCCCCCCCCCCGCG
>NZ_JBIRJC010000002.1:477517-575625 GCF_044329365.1 Kitasatospora sp. NPDC017646
CGCGGGGGGGGGGGGGGCCCGGCGGCCCCCCCCCCCCCCCCCCCCGCCCCCCCCCGGGGGGGGGGGGGGGGCGGGGGGGGGGGGGGGCGCCCGCCCCCCCCCCCCCCCCCCCGGCTCCTGCGTTGTGTCAGGCCCCGGGACCGCTCCGCTCGCGCCGGGTGAACACCCGCCGCACCGGGCCGGTGATCGCCGCCGCGGCCCGGCCGGCTGCGGCGGCGACGGCCGTCCGGGCCGCCCGCACCGCGTCGGAGATCCGCCACCACAGCTGGGCCGAGGACGGCGGCAGCAGCAGCGCCCGGATCCGGCCGCGCCGGCCGGCGTCGGCCTGGAGGGCGCGCCGGGCGGTGCGGACGTCGGCGGCCAGCGGCGCCGTGGTGACCTGCCCGGCCGGGGCGTAGAGCACCCGCTCGGTGGCCAGCGCCAGCCGCCCGGCGGCGGCCGCCGCCTCCGCGTCCAGGTGCGCCGTCTCGGTGATCCGGCGGGCGGCCGAGCGCGGGGTGCGTGACTCGTCCGGGGGAATTCCGAGGTCCCAGGCGGAGTCGACCAGCTCGTCCCAGGCGGCCAGTACCTGGGCGTCGGTGAGTCGGGTCGGGCCGTCCCCGCCGGGCCGGCGCCGCCCGCCGCCGCCGAGCCGGCGACGGCGCACGGCGGTGCGCCAGAACATCGGTACGAGTAGCAGGGCGATCAGTGCCAGCACCACGGCCAGGGTGCCGAGCACCTGCCCGGACAGCAGCCAGGACTCCTCGGCGGACTGGCTGACGGCCTTGCCCTTGGGGGCGCAGTCGCCCAGCTGACGCTGCTTGGCGGTGCAGTCCGAGCTGCTGGACGGCGCCGGGGCGGCGGCCGCGCTGGTCGCCGCGAGGGTCGGCTGCTGGGTGGGCGCCGTGGTCGGGACGCTGGACGCCTCGGTGTAGCGGGCCGGGACGCCCCGGCTCGGGGTCGGCTCGAAGCGCATCCAGCCGTAGCCGGAGAAGTACAGCTCGGGCCAGGCGTGGTACATCCGGCCGGTGACCGAGTAGACCTTGCCGTCCTTGCTGTCACCGGGGGTGAAGCCGACCGCGACCCGGGCCGGGATCTTCAGCACCCGGGCCATCGCCGCCATGGTGGAGGCGAAGTGCACGCAGAAGCCCCGGCGGTCGCGAAGGAAGACCGCGATCGCGTTGCTGCCGGTGCCGCCCTCGACCGAGGTGTCGTACTTGAACTGCGGGCCGGTGAACCAGTTCACCAGCGCCGTCGCCCGGTCGTAGTCGTTGCGGGCGTTGGCGGTGACGGCCCTGGCCTGGTCCGCGACCACCGACGGCAGGTCGGAGGGGAGGGCCGTGTAGTGCTCCCGGACGTCCTGGGGGGCGAGCGGCGCGGTGCGCAGCTCGTCGGCGGTGGGCCGCAGGTCCAGCGCGCTGACCTGGTAGTGCAGCCCGCGGATCGCCTTGTCGCCGACCGGCACGACGGTGCCGGTCATCGGGTCGAGCTTCCAGTCGTTGCGGTTGGGGAGCGTGACCGAGGCGGCCGGGTACGGCATCGGCAGCCAGCTCTTGTCCAGCTGGTCGCTCACCTGGAAGTCGCCCTTGATCCGGGGGACGTTGGGGTCGTGCAGGCCCTCGGGCGCGGGCAGGGTGACCGGGAGGTCGCGGACCACGGGGCTGCTGAGCTTCCAGTTGGTGCCGTCGAACTGGTCCAGCGAGCCGGTGCGCAGGTAGATCTGGTCGGCGAGGTCGCTGTCCAGGGTGTAGCTGAGCAGTTCGTTGTTGCTCGGCTTGGTGATCGCGGACTCCAGGCTGACCAGCGGGTCGAGGCTGGTCGCCACGCTGCCCCCGGTGCCGCTGCCGGACGACCCGCCGGAGCCGGAGTCCAGCAGCCCGAGGTCCCAGCGCGGCAGGAAGACCGGCAGCAGCATCGCCAGTGCCAGCGCCAGGACGCCGACCTGCTGGCCGCCCGGGCTGACGTGGTTGGAGGTCACCGTGCCGCGCGCGCCGCCGCGGAAGACCCGCCCCCAGTGGGAGACCCGGTCCTGGCCCTCGGCGAACAGCAGCACCAGGTAGCCGGCCGCGGCGAAGCAGAACCAGACCCAGCTGCCGCGCTGCCCGGCGACGCCGTTGCCGATCGAGTACAGCGCCAGCAGTGGCAGCCCGGCCAGCGCCGCGCGCCGGTAAGTCACCGCGATGGTGTCCACCAGCACGGCGATCAGGCCGACCGCGGAGACCAGGATCAGCCGCAGGCCGGCCGTCGGCGGCGCCGGGAGGGCGTACTGCGCGATGTCGTCGACGCCGGAGGAGAACACCCGGCTCAGCACGCGCAGCGCGTTCGCCCCGGGCAGCACGCCCGCGGTCATCCCGGAGCCGGCGAACCCGATCAGCATCAGCAGGAGCAGCACCAGTACCTGGGCCACCGGCACCGACCAGCGGTACAGCGGGGAGCGCCGCATGCCCGCGCCGACCGCCGAGACCACTCCGACCACCAGGACGGCGTGGGTGAGCCAGCTGCGGGTGGTCAGCAGCGGCAGCATGCACAGCGAGGCGAGGACGGTGGCCAGCGCCGAGTAGACGGTCAGTTTGGCCCGGGTGGTCACGCGCCGGCCTCTTCTCGGTAGGGGGCGGTGGTCTTGGCGCCGTCGGCGGCCCGCCACAGGTCCGGCAGGGAGTCGCCGGCCCGGACCGGCAGGACCGTCCAGCCGGCGTCGCGCAGTTCGCGGACCCGCTGGTGGAACGGTTCGCCGCCGGTGTCGGGGGCGATCATCCGCAGGCCGGCCCAGGTGCCGGTGTCGAGGAGGAGGGCGATGGCCCCGCCGGTGCGGCTGCGCAGCCGTGCCAGCCGGGCGGCCTGCGTCTGGTCCAGGTCGCCGAGGACGGCGACCAGCAGGCCCTCACCGCCGGCCCGCAGCGGCTCCTCGGCGCGGGAGAGCCCGGCGCCGTCGGACAGCTCGGCGATCGCGAGGGCGTCCAGGATCAGCCCGGACGTGTCGGCGGCGAGGTTGTGGCCGCCGGCGCCGGGCCCGGGCACCCACTGGCCGGTGTCGGTGAGCAGCTGGGTCTGGTAGCCGCGCTCCAGCAGGTGCACGGCGACCGAGGCGGCGCAGCTGACCGCCCACTCGAAGGAGGAGGCGGGGCCGCTGCCCCGGTGGCCCACCGCGCGGGTGTCCAGCAGGACGGTGGCGCGGGCCTTCTGCGGCTGTTCCTCGCGGCGCACCATCAGCTCGCCGTACCGCGCGGTGGAGCGCCAGTGCACCCGGCGCAGGTCGTCGCCGGGGCGGTACTCGCGCAGGATCACGTCGTCGTCCCCGGCCAGCGCCAGGGTGCGGGCGTGGCTCTCGCCCTGGCCGATCCACTCGCCGGTCAGCCGTACCTGCGGCAGCGTCTGGACCTGCGGGACGACGGTGAGCACGTCGGAGGCGGCGAAGCCGCGGTTGACCTCGCACATCCCGAACGGGTCGGACAGCCGCAGCTGGAGCGGTCCGAGCGGGTAGCGGCCGCGCAGGTCGGAGCGGACCCGATAGGAGACCTCGCGAAAGCCGCGCGGCTCGACCCGGTCCAGCACGAAGCGCGGGCGCGGCCCGAGCACGTACGGGACCTGGTCCTCCAGGAGCAGCAGCCCGGTGGGCACCCGGGAGACGTTGTCCACCCGCAGGTGGACCCGGGCCTCCTGGCCGGCGATCGCCCGGTGCGGGCTGAGCCGGCGTCCGCTGGCCACCCGGTAGCGGGTGTTGGCGACCACCAGGGCGGCGGCCAGCGGCAGCGCGGCGAGCAGCACGCCGACCCGCAGCAGCGCGTCCTGGTCGAGCACGTAGGCGCAGACCATCGCGGTCAGACCGGCCGCGAGGAAGGAGCGGCCCCGGGTGGTGAGGCCGCGCAGTCCGGCCCGCAGTCCGCCGGTCTGATCGGATGAGGCCACCTCAGCCCCTCCGGACGGCCGGGCCGCCCTGCGGACGCGGCAGCGGCAGCCGGGCGACCAGGTCGCTCACGATCTGCTCGGAGCTGCGGCGGCCGAGCTGGGTCTCGGCGGTCGGCATCAGGCGGTGGGCGAGGACCGGGACGGCCAGGCGCTGGATGTCGTCCGGGGTGACGTAGTCGCGCCCGTCCAGCGCGGCGGCGGCGCGGGCGGCCCGGACCAGGTGCAGGGTGGCGCGCGGCGAGGCGCCCAGCCGCAGCTCGGGGCTGGTGCGGGTGGCGGCGACCAGGTCGACGGCGTAGCGGCGGACCGGGTCGGCGATGTGCACGGTACGGACCAGGTCGACCAGCTTGAGGATGTCGGCGGCGTGAGCGACCGGCTGGAGGTCGTCCAGCGGGTTGGCGCCGCCGTGCACGTCGAGCATCGCGAACTCGGCCTCCGGGCTGGGGTAGCCGATCGAGATCCGGGCCATGAAGCGGTCCCGCTGGGCCTCCGGGAGAGGGTAGGTGCCCTCCATCTCGACCGGGTTCTGGGTGGCCACCACCATGAACGGCGAGGGCAGCTCGTAGCTGGTGCCGTCGATGGTGACCTGGCGCTCCTCCATGGACTCCAGCAGCGCGGACTGGGTCTTGGGCGAGGCGCGGTTGATCTCGTCGCCGACCACGATCTGGGCGAAGATCGCGCCCGGACGGAACTCGAAGTCGTGCCGGTGCTGGTCGTAGATGTTGGTGCCGGTGACGTCCGAGGGCAGCAGGTCGGGGGTGAACTGGATGCGGCGCACGGTGCAGTCCACGGACCTGGCGAGCGCCTTGGCCAGCATGGTCTTGCCGACGCCGGGCACGTCCTCCAGCAGCAGGTGGCCCTCGGCGAGCAGCACGGTCAGGGCGATCCGGACCGCCTCCGGCTTGCCCTCGATCACGCTCTCGATGTTGGTGCGGACCCGGTCCACGACCGCGGCGAGCTCGGGGAGCCCGACCTGCTGGTACCCGTTCGCCCTCTGTTCGCCCCCCGCAGGACTGCCGAGACCGGCCTGATCGCTGTAGCTCGTCACCCGTTTACGCTCCCTGGCACGCTGCGCCCGCCCCACCCGAGGCCGGACCCCACCCCATGCTTGACGCGACCGTCCCGAGGGCGGTTCCGAAGGGGATCCGGCGCCGGGTAGGCGGCCTGCGGCCCGGCCGCCCCAGGTGGTTCGGGGTCTGACCGGCAGGCGCATTCTCCCCCGTGCGGCGGCCAGAAGTCACCATTCGGCCCTCGCCGAATGCAGGGGGCCGGGGCTCGGGGCGGGGCCGGGGCGCGGCGGCCCCGGGCTACCGGATCTCGCGCAGCAGCCCGGTGTGGACGTCGAAGACGAAGCCGCGGACGTCGTCGGTGTGCAGCAGGAAGGGGGAGGTGCGGACCCGCTGCATGGACTGGCGCACGTCGCCGTCCAGGTCGACGAAGGCCTCGACCGCCCACTGCGGTCGCTGGCCGACCTCCAGCTCCAGTTCGCGACGGAAGTCCTCGGTGAGCCCGAGCAGGCCGCAGCCGGTGTGGTGGATCAGCGCGATCGAGCGGGTGCCCAGGGCGCGCTGGCTGATCGTCAGGGAGCGGATGGTGTCGTCGGTGACGACGCCGCCGGCGTTGCGGATGACGTGGGCGTCGCCCAGTTCGAGGCCGAGCGCCGCGAACAGGTCGAGGCGGGCGTCCATGCAGGCCACCACGGCGATCCGCTGGACGGGACGGGCGTCCATGCCGCCGTCGCGGAAGGTCACCGCGTACTCGCGGTTGGCCGTGACGAAGCGGTCGATGATGGTGGGACTCGGGGAGTCGGCGGCGGCGTTCGGCGTGGGCCGGTCGGGAGTCACTGTCATGGTGGCGACGTTAGTGCGAACCGGGGCCGCACGGTGGGGCGAAGAGCTACAGAACGCGCGGCTGTGATCGAGCGCATGGCGACAACGGGACGGTTTGCCCGGGCTGGTCCCGGAGCGGGTTCGTACCCGGTCGCTCGACGGGGCGCGCGGCGGTCGCCGGAGGCCCCCGGCCGACGGTCCCGCCGGACCGTCCCCACGGCTGCGACCTGCGGTGATCCGTACCGCCGCCCGGGTGGTGCGCCGGAGCTGACCATTGACTGGAAGGGCCCGCGCGATAGAGTTGCGGCGCGTTGGAGCACATCCGCCGGAGCCCGTCAACCGGGCGTCGTCCGACCGGTGTGGCCGGCCGACGCGGCCTGTGGCCTCCACCCGCTCCGTGTTCACCTGGCGCACCTTCCCCGGCGCCGGGCGGTCACGACCTTCCCCCCGAGCGGGCGGGGACCACGGGCCGCGTCGTCGTGCCGGCGGGCGGTGGGCGAGAATGGTCGGAGCTCCCGGACGACGGGCTGCTCCGCACCGAGGAAGGGCGCCACCACGCATGACCACCAACGAACCGGGTCCCAAGCACGTTCCGGTGATGCTGCAGCGGTGCATGGACGCGTTGGCCCCGGCGATCTCGCGCCCCGGCGCCGTGGTGGTGGACGCCACCCTCGGCCTCGGCGGGCACAGCGAGGCGCTGCTGACCCAGTTCCCGGAGGTCCGGCTGGTCGCGGTGGACCGCGACCCGCAGGCGCTGAAGCTGTCCGGCGAGCGGCTGGCCCCCTTCGGGGACCGGGCCACCCTGGTGCACGCGGTGTACGACGAGATCCCCGAGGTGCTGGAGCGCCTCGGCATCGACCGGGTGGACGGCGTGCTGTTCGACCTCGGCGTCTCCTCGATGCAGCTGGACGAGGCCGACCGCGGCTTCGCCTACGCCCAGGACGCGCCGCTGGACATGCGGATGGACCAGACCCGGGGGATCAGCGCGGCGGAGGTGCTGAACACCTACAGCCACGGCGACCTGGCCCGGATCCTCAAGGTGTACGGCGAGGAGCGGTTCGCCGGGAAGATCGCCTCGGTCATCGTGCGGGAACGGGAGAAGGAACCGTTCACCAACAGCGCGCGTCTGGTCGATTTGGTGCGCAACGCCATTCCGGCGGCGACCCGCCGGACCGGCGGGAACCCGGCCAAGCGGACCTTCCAGGCGCTGCGGATCGAGGTCAACGGCGAGCTGGAGATCCTGGACCGGGCGATCCCGGGGGCGCTGGACGTCCTCGCGCTCGGCGGCCGGATGGTGGTGATGTCGTACCAGTCGCTGGAGGACCGGCTGGTGAAGCAGTACTTCGCCGCCGGGGCGACCAGCACCGCCCCGCCGGGGCTCCCGTTCGTCCCGGAGGAGCACCAGCCCTGGCTCCGGCTGATCACCCGCGGTTCCGAACTGGCCACCGAGGAGGAGATCGAGGAGAACCGGCGCGCCGCGCCCGTGCGGCTGCGGGTGGCGGAGAGGATCAGGGACCGAGGCAAGCGGGGCTGAGGGACGGCTCCGGCGGGGTCCGAAGGGCGGAGGAGAGCGGTGGGGCCGGTGGCCGGTGAGGTCCGGGCGGGGCGGGGAGGACTCCCCGGACAGGGCAGGGCGCGGATCACGGTCCGGCCGGGGCGGCGCCCCGTGCGGGGGCGCACCCCGTTCGCGGTGCTCGTGGTGGTGCTGTTGGCGGGCGGTCTGCTCGGCCTGCTGGCGCTGAACACGGCGCTCAACGAGGGCTCCTTCGAGCTGTCCCGGCTGCAGAAGCAGACCACCAAGGCGACCGACGAGCAGCAGAGCCTCCAGCTCGACATCGACCAGAGCTCGGCCCCGGACGCGCTGGCCAAGCGGGCCGGCGAGCTGGGCATGGTCCCGGCCGGCGGGATGGCCTTCCTGGACGTGCCGAACGGCGGCAAGGTGATCGGCACGCCCGGTCCGGCCCAGGACAGCCCGCCGGTGAAGAAGTCGACGGTCGATCCGTGGCCGACGAAGCCCGTGCCGGGGGCCCAGAACCCGGTGCCGACCCCGTCGCCGACCCCGGCCCAGCCGAGCGGCTCACCGAGCGCCCAGCCGACAACGCAGCAGGCGCCCGCGCCGCCGACCCCGGCGGCCTCGGCCGGTGACTCGGTGATCCAGCTCAACCCGGTGTCGCCCGCGCCGGCCCAGCACGGGGGTGGTACCCGATGACGACGCCTCGTCAGCCGTCCGGTTCCGGGTCGGGCTCCGGCCGCCGGCAGCCGCCGCGCAGCGGTGCGGCCCGACCCGTCGCCGGGCGCAGCCAGCCCGCGAAGGGGCAGCCGGCCAAGGGCCAGGGCGCCGCCCGCGGTCAGGCCGCCGACGCCCAGCCTCCGAAGAGTCAGCCCGCGAAGGCCCAGCCCGTGCGGGGCCAGTCGGCCAAGGCGCAGCCCGCCAAGACCGCGGCCGCGGGCCGTACCCCGCGCGCGCCGCAACAGCGCCGCCCGGAGGGCCGTCCGCCGGCCCGCAGCCAGGCGGCGGTGCGGCCGCGCCCGAAGTCCCGGCTGCCGCAGCGCCCCAAGGCACTGAAGCTGGCCGAGCCGAAGCGGCGGCTGCGGGTGATCACCGTGGCGCTGTCGCTGGTGTTCTCGGTCTTCGCCGGGCGCCTGGTGCAGCTCCAGCTGGTGGACGCCAACGCGCTGGCCGCCGACGCCAACACCAACCGCTACCAGAACATCCCGATCACCGCGGAGCGCGGCTCGATAACGTCCTCCGACGGCGTCGCGCTGGCCGCCACCGTGGACGCGTACGACATCACCGCCGACCCGGCGATGTTCACCCCCGGGGCGACCGGCATCCCGGACGCGCCGGAGCAGGCGGCCGCCCTGCTGTCGCCGATCCTCGGCGTGCCCAAGGAGAGGATCGCCGCCGACCTCCACACCCCGAAGACCCGCTACAAGCGCCTCGCCGCCCAGCAGACCCCGGCCGCCAAGAACCAGATCAGCGACCTGAAGGCGGGCCTGGAGAAGCAGGCCGGCTCGCGCGCCTGCCAGGCACAGAGGAAGCTGCTCGGCAAGCCCGCCGACCAGGGCGGGCGCACCCGGGTGGACAACGAGTGCGCCAACCCGCTGGCCGGGGTGTTCAACCGGGAGACCCAGAAGCGGATCTACCCGGCCGACGGGCTGGCCGCCAACCTGGTCGGCTTCGTCAACGGCGAGGGCGAGGGCGCCGGCGGGCTGGAGCTGCAGTACCAGAAGCAGCTGGCCGGCAAGGACGGCCACAGCAGCTACGCCCAGGCGGGCGGCCGGCTGGTGCCCACCGCGGGGGGCTCGATGGACCCGGCCGTGCCCGGCAGCGACATCAAGCTGACCATCAACCGGGACGTCCAGTGGGCCGCCCAGCGGGCGATCACCGACCAGGTGGCCAACTCCGGGGCGGAGAAGGGCTACGTCGTCGTCCAGGACGTGAAGACCGGCCAGGTCATCGCGATGGCCAGCGCGCCCGGCTTCAACCCCAACGACCTGAGCCTCACCAAGCAGTCCCAGATGGGCAACCCGGCCCTGGTGGACGCCTACGAGCCGGGCAGCACCGCCAAGCTGATGAGCCTGGCCGCCGTCCTCGACTCGGGCAAGGCCAACTGGGACACCAGGGTCACGGTGCCCAACCGGCTGGTCCGGGCCGGGCAGCAGTTCAAGGACGACGTCGAGCACGGCGACTGGTACCTGACCCTGGCCGGGGTGCTCGCCAAGTCCTCCAACATCGGCACCATCGAGGCCGTCGAGACCCTCGGGGACGGCGACCAGTCGAAGGCCAACCAGATCCTGGACGGCTACCTGCGCAAGTTCGGCGTGGCCCGGCCGACCGGCCTGAACTTCCCCGGGGAGACCCCCGGGGTGCTCAAGAAGCCGGAGGACCTGGTCGCCTCGGAGAAGTACAACATCGCCTTCGGCCAGGGCCCGCTGCAGATGAACGCGCTGCAGGCCACCTCGGTGTACTCGACCATCGCCAACGGCGGGGTGCGGGTCGCGCCCAGCATCGTCCAGGGCGTCACCGGGCCGGACGGCAAGTACGTCCCGACCCCGCCGGGCGAGCAGACCCGCGTGGTCAGCGAGCAGACCGCCAAGACCCTCACCTCCATGCTGGAGTCCGTCGTCGACGACGAGCAGGGCACCGGCGGCAAGGCCGCCATCCCCGGCTACCGGGTCGCAGGCAAGACCGGCACCGCCAACCGGGGGGCCGCCGACGGCAAGGGCTACGACGGCTACACCGCCTCCTTCATCGGCTTCGCCCCGGCCGACGCCCCCCGGTACACCGTCTCCTGTACCCTCCAGGGCCCGGTCAACGGCCACTTCGGCGGCTCGCTGTGCGGCCCGGTGTTCAAGCAGGTGATGGAGTTCACCCTGAAGACCATGCAGGTGCCGCCGAGCGGAAGCCAGGCGCCGAACCTGCCCGTCGAGTGGAAGCCGTGAGCGAGGATGAGCAACCAGCGGGCCGGTCTGGACGGCGACGCGGCGAAGGCCCGGTTTGGCCCTGGGCACCCTTCGGCGGATAGCCTTCCCGCCGTGCCGAAACCCGATCAAACCACCGTGAGTCCGCCCCGCCCGGCCGGGACCGCCGCCCTGCCGCTCGCCGAGCTGGCCGCCCGGCTGGGCCTGCCGCCCGTCGAGGGCGGCGCCGTCACCGGCGTCACCCACGACTCCCGGGCGGTGCGCCCCGGCGACGTGTACGTGGCCTTCCCGGGCGCCAACCACCACGGCGCGGCCTTCGCAGGCAAGGCCGCTCAGGCCGGCGCGGTGGCCGTGCTGACCGACCCGGCGGGCGCCGAGCTGGCCGCCCCCACCGGCCTGCCGCTGCTGGTCGTCGACCGGCCGCGGGCCCGGATGGGCGAGCTGGCCGCGATCGTCTACGGCCACCCGTCCGAGCGGCTGCTGATGATCGGGCTGACCGGTACCAACGGCAAGACCACCACCTCGTACCTGGTCGAGGGCGGTCTGCGCGGCGCCGGGCGCAGCCCGGGCGTGATCGGCACCGTCGAGATGCGGGTCGGCCAGGAGCGGATCAAGAGCGAGCGCACCACCCCCGAGGCCACCGACCTGCACGCGATCCTCGGCGTGATGGCCGAGCGCGGCGCGGACGCGGTGACCATGGAGGTCTCCAGCCACGCCCTGGTCTTCGGCCGCACCGACGGCGTGGCGTACGACGTCGCGCTGTTCAACAACCTCACCCCCGAGCACCTCGACTTCCACCCGGACATGGAGGACTACTTCCAGGCGAAGGCCCGGCTCTTCGCACCCGGCAAGTCCCGCCACGGCGTGGTCAACCTGGACGACGAGTACGGCCGCCGGCTCGCCGCCGAGGCCAAGATCCCGGTGACCACCTTCTCCGCGACCGGCGACGCCGGGGCGCACTGGCGGGCCCTGGACGTCCAGCTCGGCCCGACCGGCTCCACCTTCCGGGTGGTCGGCCCGGACGGCGCCGGGGCGGACGCCTCCGTCCCGCTGCCCGGCCCGTTCAACGTCGCCAACGCGCTGGCCGCGATCACCGTGCTGGTCGCCGCCGGGCTGCCGCTGGAGCGGGCCGTGGCCGGCGTCGCCGCCGTGGCCGGCGTGCCGGGCCGGCTGGAGCGGGTGGACGCCGGACAGCCGTTCGTCGCCGTGGTGGACTACGCGCACAAGCCGGACGCCCTCCAGGCCGTCCTCGGCTCGCTGCGCGAGGTCACCAAGGGCCGGCTGCACGTCGTCGTCGGCTGCGGCGGCGACCGCGACCCCCACAAGCGCGGCCCGATGGGCGCCATCGCCGCCCGGCTGGCCGACACCGCCCTGCTGACCAGCGACAACCCGCGCAGCGAGGACCCGCTGGCGATCCTCGCCAGCATGCTGACCGGCGCCGCCGCGGTGCCCGAGGCCGAGCGCGGGGACGTCCTGGTCGTGCCCGACCGGGCCGGGGCGATCGAGCTCGCGGTCGCCCGCGCCCGGGCGGGGGACACCGTGTTGGTGGCCGGCAAGGGCCACGAGCTCGGCCAGTACGTACGAGACGAGATCCGCCCCTTCGACGACCGGGAGGTGCTGCGCGAGTCCATCGCGCGGGCCACGGCCGCCCGGGGCGACCGAGGAGTAGAGCAGCAGTGATCGCACTGACCCTCGCCGAGGTGGCCGACGCCGTCGCAGGCACCCTGGACGGCGCCGACCCGGACACCCTGGTCACCGGCCCGGTCGAGGTCGACTCGCGGAAGGTGAGCCCCGGCGGCCTGTTCGCGGCCTTCGTCGGCGAGCACGCGGACGGCCACGACTACGCCGTCACCGCGGTCGAGGCCGGCGCCGTCGCGGTGCTGGCCTCCCGCCCGGTCGGCGTGCCCGCCATCCTGGTCGACAGTGTGGTGGAGGCGCTCGGCAGGCTGGCCCGGACCGTGGTCGCCCGCGCCGAGGGCACCGCCGTGGTCGCGCTGACCGGCTCGGCCGGCAAGACCAGCACCAAGGACCTGATCGCCCAGCTGCTCCAGCGTCACGGCGAGACCGTCTTCCCGCCCGGCTCGCTGAACAACGAGATCGGCCACCCGATGACCGCGCTGCGGGTCGAGGAGGGCACCCGGCACCTGGTGATGGAGATGGGCGCCCGGCACAAGGGCGACATCGAGTACCTCACCTCGATCACTCCGCCGCGGATCGGCCTGGTGCTCAACGTCGGCACCGCCCACCTCGGCGAGTTCGGCTCCCAGGAGGCGATCGCCGAGGCCAAGGGCGAGCTGGTCGAGGCACTGCCCGCCGACGGCGCCGCGATCCTCAACGCCGACGACCGGCTGGTGCGTGCGATGGCCTCCCGCACCAAGGCGAAGGTGGTGCTGTTCGGGGAGTCCCCGGACGCCCACGTCCGGGCGACCGACGTTCGCCTGGACGTCACCGGACGGCCATCGTTCACGCTCACCACCCCGGCCGGTTCCGCGCCCGTGCAGCTGCGCCTGTACGGTGAGCACCACGTCTCGAACGCCCTCGCCGCCGCCGCGGTGGCGACGGAGCTCGGGATGACCGTCGACGACACCGCGGCAGCCCTGGGCGAGGCGGGTGCGCTGTCCCGCTGGCGCATGGAGGTCGTCGACCGGGCCGATGGTGTCACCGTCGTCAACGACGCCTACAACGCGAACCCCGACTCGATGCGGGCCGCGCTGCGGGCGCTGGTCTCGATCGGCGGCCGCGGTCCGGAGCGCCGCCGCACCTGGGCGGTGCTCGGCGAGATGCGGGAGCTCGGCGAGGACAGCCTGGCCGAGCACGACGCCATCGGGCGGCTCGCCGTCCGGCTGGACGTCACCAAGCTGGTGGCGGTCGGCGGACGCGAGGCGGCCTGCATGGAACTCGGCGCGAGGAACGAAGGTTCGTGGGGTGAGGAGTCGGTGCTGGTGTCCGACGCGGACGCGGCGGTCGAGCTGCTGCGCAGTCAGCTTCGGCCGGGGGATGTGGTCCTGGTGAAGGCGTCCCGTTCGGTGGGGCTGGAGAAGGTGGCCGAGGCCCTCCTGGCGGACGGTGCTGCCCGATGATGAAGCAGATCCTCTTCTCCGGGATGATCGGCCTGATCCTCTCGCTGGTCGGCACGCCCGCCCTGATCAAGCTGCTCGCCCGGCAGGGCTACGGCCAGTACATCCGTGACGACGGCCCCAAGGCGCACCACAGCAAGAAGGGCACGCCCACCATGGGCGGCATCGCCTTCATCCTGGCGACCCTGATCGCCTACTTCGCCACGAAGGCGATAACGGGCGACACCCCGACCGCCTCCGGGCTGCTGGTGCTGTTCCTGACCGCGGGCCTCGGCCTGGTGGGCTTCCTGGACGACTACATCAAGGTCGTCAAGCGCCGCTCGCTCGGCCTGCGGGCCAAGGCGAAGCTGGCCGGCCAGTCGATCGTCGGCCTGGTGTTCGCCGTCCTGGCGCTGCAGTTCCACGACGACCGCGGGCTCAGCCCCGCCTCCGAGAAGCTGTCCTTCGTCCGCGACTTCAGCTGGTCGATCGGCCCGGTGCTGTTCGTCATCTTCGCGTACTTCATGATCGCGGCGACCTCCAACGGCGTGAACCTGACGGACGGTCTGGACGGCCTCGCCACCGGCGCCTCGGTGATGGCCTTCGGCGCCTACACCTTCATCGGCGTCTGGGAGTACACCCAGAGCTGCGCCTACTTCATCTCCGCCACCGGAGCCTGCTACGACGTCCGGGACCCACTGGACCTCGCGGTGGTCGCCTCGGCCCTGATGGGCTCCTGCTTCGGCTTCCTGTGGTGGAACACCTCGCCCGCCAAGATCTTCATGGGTGACACCGGCTCGCTCGCCCTCGGCGGCGCCCTGGCCGGCCTCGCGATCTGCTCGCGCACCGAGCTGCTGCTGATCATGCTCGGCGGCCTCTTCATGATCATCACCCTCTCGGTGATCATCCAGGTTGGCTCCTTCCGGATGACCGGCAAGCGCGTCTTCAAGATGGCACCACTGCAGCACCACTTCGAACTCAAGGGCTGGAGCGAAGTCCTGGTCGTGGTCCGCTTCTGGATCATCCAGGGCCTGTGCGTGGCCGTCGGCCTCGGCCTCTTCTACGCGGGATACCGGACCGGATGACGAACACCGACTTCACGAACCTGCCCGTGGTGGTCGCCGGACTCGGCGTCTCGGGCATCAGCGCCGCGCGCGTCCTGAAGGGCCTCGGCGCCCGCGTCACCGTGGTGGACGGCGGCAGCGGCGAGGGCCTCAGGGCCCGCGCCGCCGAGCTGGAAGCGCTCGGCGTCGCGGTGCGCCTGGGCGACGGCGCGAGCCTGCCCGAGGGCACCGGACTGATCGTCACCTCGCCCGGCTGGGCCCCCGACAGCCCGCTGTTCGCCGCCGCCGCGGCGGCCGGGGTGCCGGTCTGGGGCGACGTCGAGCTGGCCTGGCGGCTGCGCGAGCCGCTGCCGGGCACCGGCGAGCCCGCCCCCTGGCTGGCCGTCACCGGCACCAACGGCAAGACCACCACCGTCCAGATGCTCGCCTCGATCCTCACCGCGGCCGGCAAGCGCACCGCCGCCGTCGGCAACGTCGGGGTCTCGGTGCTGGACGCGGTGCTCGCCGAGGAGCCGTACGACGTGCTCGCCGTCGAGCTCTCCAGCTACCAGCTGCACTGGGCGCCCTCGCTGCGCCCGTACTCGGCGGCCGTGCTCAACCTGGCCCCGGACCACCTCGACTGGCACGGCTCGATGGAGGCGTACGCCGCCGACAAGGGCCGGATCTACGAGGGCAACGTGGTGGCCTGCGTGTACAACCTGGCCGACCCGGCCACCGAGGCGCTGGTCCGGGAGGCCGACGTCGAGGAGGGCTGCCGGGCGATCGGCTTCGGCCTCGGCGCGCCGGGCCCGTCGAACTTCGGCGTGGTGGACGGCCTGCTGGTGGACCGCGCCTTCGTCGAGGACCGGGCCAAGAACGCGGCCGAGCTGGGCTCCGTCGAGGACGTCAACCCACCGGCCCCGCACAACATCGCCAACGCGCTCGCCGCGGCGGCGCTGGCCCGGGCGTACGGGGTCGAGCCGAAGGCCGTCCGGGAGGGCCTGAGGGCCTTCCGCCCGGACGCCCACCGGATCGCCGAGGTCGGTACGGTCCGCGGGGTCACGTACATCGACGACTCCAAGGCCACCAACACCCACGCCGCCGCGGCCTCGCTGGCGGCCTACCGGCCGATCGTCTGGATCGCCGGGGGACTGGCCAAGGGCGCGACCTTCGACGACCTGGTGCAGGGCGCGGCCGAGCGGCTGCGCGCGGTCGTGCTGATCGGGCAGGACCGGGCGCTGATCCGCGAGGCGCTGGAGCGACACGCTCCGGATGTGCCGGTGATCGAGGCGGCCGAGGGCCAGACTGGCGCGGTGGCGATGGCCGAGGTCGTTCGAACGGCCGCGTCGCTCGCCCGATCGGGTGACACGGTGTTGCTGGCTCCGGCCTGTGCGTCGATGGACATGTTCACCAACTACGGCGAGCGCGGCGACCTGTTCGCGGCGGCCGTCCGGGAGCTGGCGGGCTCCGGCGAGTGAGCCCGGGCCCCGGCGCGGTGCGGCCCGGAGGCGAACGAGCCGCAAGGAGAGGGAACGGGGAGCGGTGGCGGGGCAGGGCAGGGCGGATTCCGGCGTGACGAAGCAGGGCGCCGCCGAGCCGTGGCGAGTGATCTCCGCCACCACGACCAAGTACAAGTCGGCCGGTCCACTGGGACGGTTGCGGGCCTTCCGGGCCCGCGTCCGGTACTGGCTGGACCGCCCGCTCACGCCGTACCTGCTGGTGGTCGGAACCACCCTGCTGCTGGTCGTGCTCGGCCTGATGATGGTCTTCTCGGCCTCGCAGATCCTGGCGCTGAACCAGCACCACACCGCGCAGTACTACTTCCTCAAGCAGCTGATCGCGGCCATCCTCGGCCTGGTCCTGCTGGTCGGCTTCGCCTCCGTCCCGGTGGCGGTGCTGCGGGTGATCGTCTACCCGGTGATGTTCGGGGTGATCGGCGCGCTCGCGCTGGTCGCGGTGCCGGGCGTCGGGGTGCGGATCAACGGCAACCAGAACTGGCTGGACTTCGGGTTCTTCCAGTTCCAGCCCTCCGAGTTCGCCAAGCTGGCGCTGGTGCTCTGGGGCGCCGACCTGCTCGCCCGCAAGCAGAAGGCCGGCACCCTCACCTCCTGGAAGCACCTGCTGGTGCCGCTGGTCCCGGGCGCCCTGCTGCTGCTCGCGCTGATCATGATCGGCGGCGACATGGGCACCTCGATGATCCTGGTGGCCATGGTCTTCGCGCTGCTGTGGATGGTCGGCGCACCGCTGCGGCTGTTCGTGGCCACCCTCGGGGTGGCGGTCGTGGTCTGCACCGCCCTGGTGATCACCGTCCCGCACCGGGCCGAGCGGCTCGGCTGCATAGGCGTCACCAAGCTCGACCCGGAGGGCGCCTGCTTCCAGGCCCTGCACGGCGTGTACTCGTTCGCGCTCGGCGGCGGCTTCGGCACCGGCCTGGGCGCCGGCGTGGAGAAGTGGGGCCAGCTGCCCGAGGCGCACACCGACTTCATCTTCGCCGCGACCGGCGAGGAACTGGGCCTGGTGGGGACGCTGTCGGTGATCGGTCTCTTTGCGGCACTAGGCTACGCGGGTATCCGTGTGGCCATCGGTACGAAGGATCCCTTCGTCAGGTACGCCGCGGGAGCCGCCACCACCTGGATCATGGCGCAGGCCATGATCAACCTGGGGTCGGCGCTGGGACTGCTGCCCATCGCGGGCGTCCCGCTCCCGCTGTTCTCCTACGGCGGTTCCGCCATGCTGTCGGCCATGTCCGCGATCGGGGTGCTGCTGTGCCTGGCACGCAGTTCCTCGGGCGCGAAGGCGGCCCTGGCCGCCCGGAGCAAGAACTCCCGGATCAGGAAGCGACTGGCCCGGGTGCTGCCACGACGACGAACCACAGCGCGCCCGGCCCCCGGGCCGGCACGCAGGGAGCGGTGAATTTCGGTGCATGTCGTACTCGCCGGCGGGGGGACCGCCGGTCACATCGAGCCGGCCATGGCCCTCGCGGACGCCCTCCGCAGGCACGACCCGTCCATCGGGATCACCGCCCTGGGCACCGAGAAGGGGCTGGAGACCCGGCTGGTACCCGAGCGCGGTTACCAGCTGGAGCTCATCCCGGCCGTCCCCCTGCCCCGCAAGCCCACCCCCGAGCTGATCACCGTCCCCGGTCGGCTGCGCGGCACCGTGCGGGCCGCCCAGGAGATCATCGAGCGGGTCAACGCCGACGCCGTGGTCGGCTTCGGCGGCTACGTCGCGATGCCCGCGTACCTGGCCGCGAAGCGGGCCGG
This sequence comes from Kitasatospora sp. NPDC017646, assembly GCF_044329365.1. Lineage (NCBI taxonomy): Bacteria > Bacillati > Actinomycetota > Actinomycetes > Kitasatosporales > Streptomycetaceae > Kitasatospora > Kitasatospora sp. NPDC017646. The sequence continues at coordinate 495,019 of NZ_JBIRJC010000002.1, forward strand.
GGTGCCGATCGTGGTGCACGAGGCCAACGCCCGCCCCGGCCTGGCCAACAAGATCGGCGCCCGCTACACCGACTTCGTCGCGGTCTCCACCCCGGACAGCAAGCTGCGCGACTCCCGGTACATCGGCATCCCGCTGCGCCGGACCATCGCCACCCTGGACCGCAACGCCACCCGGCCGGAGGCCCGCCAGTACTTCGGCCTCGACCAGCGGCTGCCCACCCTGCTGGTCTCCGGCGGCTCCCAGGGCGCGCGCCGGCTCAACGAGACCGTCACCGCGATCGCCCCGCGGCTCCAGCAGTACGGCGTGCAGATCCTGCACGCGGTCGGCCCGAAGAACGAGCTGCCGCAGGTCGCGGACGTCCCCGGGATGCCGCCGTACCGCGCGGTGCCGTACGTCGACCGGATGGACCTCGCCTACGCGGCGGCCGACCTGATGCTCTGCCGGGCCGGCGCCATGACGGTGGCCGAGCTGGCGGCCGTCGGCCTGCCCGCCGCCTTCGTGCCGCTGCCGATCGGCAACGGCGAGCAGCGGCTGAACGCCCAGCCGATGGTCAAGGCCGGCGGCGGTCTGCTGGTGGACGACGCCGAGCTGACCCCGGACTGGGTGCTGCAGAACGTGCTGCCGGTGCTCACCGACCCGCAGCGGCTGTGGGACATGAGCCGGGCCGCCGCCGAGTTCGGCCGCCGGGACGCCGACGACCTGCTGGTCGGAATGGTGTACGAAGCGATCCAGGCGCACCGGGCCGGCCGCCGCCGTGGCTGACGGTCGGCTCGCCGACCCGTTGGAGGAGGAGCTGGAGGAGGAGGAGTCCACTCCCCGCCTCCGGCTCTCCCGGCGGGGCATCGTGGTGCTGAGCGTGCTCGGCGCCGTGGTGCTCGGCGTGCTGGCGTGGGTGGTGTTCTTCTCGTCGGTGCTGGACGTGCGCGACGTCGCCGTCCAGGGGGCGACGGACGACAAGCTGACGTCGGACCAGGTCCGCGGCGCGGTCGGCGGGCTGGCCGACAGTCCGCTGGCCCGGGTCGACCTGGACGGCGTCCGGCACCGGGTGGAGGCGATCCCCCGGGTGGCGAAGGCCGAGGTCTGGCGGGGCTGGCCGCACACCCTTCAGGTCAAGGTGGTGCAGCGGACCGCGGTGGCCGCCGTCAAGGGGGATGACGGCCAGTTCACCCAGGTGGATGCCGCCGGCGTGAGCTTCGCCACCGAGGCGGCCGCGCCGCAGGGCGTGCCGGTGGTGGAACTGCGGCTCAGTCAGCCCGCGAAGGACGTGGACGGGGTGATCTCCCGGACGCAGCTGGTGCAGGGCGCGGTGGCGGTGGCCGCCGGGCTCCCGCCGGAGATCGCCAAGCGCGCCGGATCGGTCCTCGTGCACTCCTACGACGACATCGAACTGCAGCTCAGCGGGGGTGCGACGGTGCGCTGGGGGAGTCCGGAACAGACCGACCGGAAGGCCCGGGTGCTGCTGGCGCTGATGAAGCAGAAGGGCACCGTGTTCGACGTGACGGCGCCGGAGGCGCCGGCGGTGTCGGGCTGATCCGCTAGATTCTGTGCCCGAGGGAGGGGTTGACGCCTCGAAGTGTCGGCCCGACCCTTGGTGGTCACCCCGGTTTCCATTGCCGGCTGATGATCACATAGGCTCAAAAGAAAAAGGGAAGCTCGGCGTGTTCGTTGAAACGCGTGCCCGGAGCCACCTAGTGTCCTGTGTCACCAGACTGTGTCCGTTGGTGATGTGACGGAGGCACAGGACTAACCCTAAAGGTCAAGTTTAGGGTTGGGGTCGGCGGTCGGCATTTCGGACATTCAGTCAGAAACCAGGCTCCCTACCCATCGACATCCGTCGGTACGGCCCACCGTCGGGCCGCACCGACCCGGAAATTCGAGGCGAGAGGCCTTCGACGTGGCAGCACCGCAGAACTACCTCGCAGTCATCAAGGTCGTCGGAATCGGCGGCGGTGGTGTCAACGCCATCAACCGGATGATCGAGGTCGGTCTCAAGGGCGTCGAGTTCATCGCGATCAACACCGATGCGCAGGCCCTCCTCATGAGCGACGCCGACGTCAAGCTCGATGTGGGCCGTGAACTCACCCGGGGCCTCGGCGCCGGCGCCAACCCCGAGGTCGGCCGCAAGGCCGCAGAGGACCACCGCGAGGAGATCGAGGAGGTCCTCAAGGGGGCCGACATGGTCTTCGTGACCGCCGGCGAGGGCGGTGGCACGGGCACGGGCGGCGCGCCCGTCGTCGCCAACATCGCCCGCTCGCTGGGCGCCCTGACCATCGGCGTGGTCACCCGCCCCTTCACCTTCGAGGGCCGTCGTCGGGCCAACCAGGCCGAGGACGGCATCGCCGCCCTGCGCGAAGAGGTCGACACCCTCATCGTGATCCCCAACGACCGGCTGCTGTCCATCTCGGACCGCCAGGTCAGCGTGCTCGACGCGTTCCGCTCCGCGGACCAGGTCCTGCTCTCCGGTGTCCAGGGCATCACCGACCTGATCACCACCCCGGGTCTGATCAACCTTGACTTCGCCGACGTCAAGTCCGTCATGTCGGACGCCGGTTCGGCGCTCATGGGCATCGGCTCGGCCCGCGGCGAGGACCGTGCCAAGGCGGCCGCCGTGATGGCGATCTCCTCGCCGCTGCTGGAGGCCTCGATCGACGGCGCCCGCGGCGTGCTGCTCTCCATCTCGGGCGGCTCGGACCTCGGTCTGTTCGAGATCAACGAGTCGGCCCAGCTGGTCAGCGAGGCCGCCCACCCCGAGGCCAACATCATCTTCGGTGCGGTCATCGACGACGCGCTCGGCGACGAGGTGCGGGTCACCGTCATCGCGGCCGGCTTCGACGGCGGCCAGCCGCCGGCGATCGTCCGCGACCCGGTGGTGAAGTCCACCACCCCCTCCGCCCCGGCCACCCCGCCGGCCGCCCCGGAGCGCCCGGCCGGCCGGCCGTCGTACGGGAGCCTCGGCTCGGTGGCGTCCCGCTCCGAGGGTGACGCCCCGGCCGCCCCGTCGCGTCCGGCCGAGACCCAGGCCGGCACGGCCACCACCGCTCCGGTGCCGCCGCAGGTGCAGCAGTCGAGCCGCCAGCCGTTCGTGGAGAGCCCGGCCGAGGAGCTCGACGTCCCGGACTTCCTTAAGTGATCGATCACGCGGTCCGCGCGGGTGCTCACTTCGCCTTCACCGATCGGTGGGGCGGGGTGAGCACTTCGCCGTACGGGGAGCTCAACCTCGGCGGCGCGGTCGGGGACGACCCGGAGGCCGTGCGCGAGAACCGGGCGATCGCGGCCCGGGAGCTGGGGCTGAACCCGGCCGACGTGGTCTGGATGAACCAGGTGCACGGCGCCGAGGTGGCCGTGGTGACGGAGCGCCAGCCGCTCGGGGAGGCTCCGACGGTGGACGCGGTGGTCACCGACCGGCCGCTCGCGCTCGCGGTGCTGACCGCGGACTGCACCCCGGTGCTGCTGGCCGACCCGGTGGCGGGCGTGGTGGGCGCGGCCCACGCGGGCCGGCCCGGGCTGGCGGCCGGAGTGGTGACCGCGGTCGTCAAGGCGATGGTCGAACTGGGGGCCGAGCCGGCGCGGATCACCGCCGCCACCGGCCCCGCGGTCTGCGGCCGCTGCTACGAGGTGCCGGCCCGGCTGCGCGCCGAGGTCGCCGAAGTCGTCCCGGCGGCCTTCGCCGAGACCTCCTGGGGGACCCCGGCGTTGGACGTGCCGGAGGGAGTCGCGGCCCAACTGGCCGCGGCGGGGGTCACCGAGCTGGTGCGGTCACCGGTCTGCACCCTCGAATCCGCCGATCACTTCTCCTATCGTCGCGAGCAGCGCACGGGCCGGCTCGCGAGTTACGTCTGGTTGGGCTCTGATCACTGATGACGAACGACATCTACGGACCGTTCCCGGGGAGCACCGAGTTCGCGTCCGCCCTGACGGAGGGGCAGCGGGCCCGGTACGAGGAACTCGGCACCAACCTCGAGGTGGTCGAGCGCCGGATCGCGGACGCCTGTGCGGCCGCCGGACGTCCGCGCGAGGACGTCACCCTGATCGTGGTCACCAAGACCTACCCGGCCGAGGACACCGCACTGCTGGCCGGACTGGGTGTGACGGACGTCGCGGAGAACCGGGACCAGGACGCCGCGCCCAAGGCGGAGCAGTGCAGAAACCTTCCTCTTGACTGGCACTTCGTCGGACAGCTGCAGACCAACAAGGTTCGCTCGGTCGTCCGGTACGCGAACCACGTGCACTCGGTGGACCGGCTGCGGCTGGTCGAGTCGCTCTCGGCGGCCGTGCTCAAGTCCGGGCGGCCGGAGTTGGGTTGCCTGGTGCAGGTGGCGCTGGACAAGGAAGCGTCGATCAGCGGCTCCGCCGCGGGCGGCGAGGGCGGGCACCGGGCCGGGGTCGCCCCGGAGGACGTCGCGGAGCTCGCCGACGCGATCGCCGACACGCCCGGACTTCGCCTGGACGGTGTGATGACCGTCGCTCCACTGGCCGGTCCGCTGGCCGGCGACCCGGCCCGCGCCTTCGACCGGCTGGCGGAAATCGCAACCGCCGTACGGGCGGCCCATCCGGCTGCCACCATGGTCTCCGCAGGGATGAGCGGCGACCTTGAGCAGGCGATTGCGGCCGGAGCGACACATGTGCGCGTCGGAACGGCGGTACTCGGAGTGAGGTCACCCCTCAGGTAACGTCACCGGGTAAGTAGATCAGACTGCAGGACAAAATAGGACAGAAGCTAGCAGCTTTCAGAAGCGCTAGCCAACCGTGGATCGCAGCTCCGCGGCCCCGACCCACGAACCCTGACGGTGCGTCGCCTTGACGGGCCGTCGTGGGCGGACCGCGGAATCCGCAGGCAGGGCCGTGGCCCCGGCCGTAGGGACGGTTCGCACGGAGCGAGCGGAGCGAGCGACCGATGGAAGGCGCGCGGCTTCGCGAAGCAGCCACCGAGCGCCAGCGAGGTGGCCATGAGCGGAGGAGACAGGAGCATGGCCGGCGCAATGCGCAAGATGGCGGTCTACCTCGGCCTCGTGGAGGACGAGACGTACGACGGCCAGGGGTACGACCCTGACGACGACTACGACGCGGACCCCGAGCCGATCCGTACCGGGCAGCGGACCGAGGACATCCCCCGGCCGGCAGCCGCTCCCGCGCCCGCTCCGGTCTCCTCGATCACCCCGCAGCCGGTCCCGGCCGCGGTGCCGATCCGGCAGGAGACCCCGAGGATGGCCCCCGTGTCGTCCATCACACCCGAACGCCGCCACAACCTGGAGAAGAGCGCACCGGTGATCATGCCCAAGGTAGTGAACGAACGAGAGCCCTACCGCATCACCACGCTGCACCCCCGGACCTACAACGAGGCCCGTACCATCGGGGAACAGTTCCGTGGCGGTACACCCGTGATCATGAATCTGACCGAGATGGACGACACGGACGCGAAGCGGCTCGTAGACTTCGCCGCTGGACTCGTCTTCGGTCTGCACGGCAGTATCGAGCGCGTGACACAGAAGGTGTTCCTGCTGTCGCCTGCTAACGTCGATGTCACGGCGGAGGACAAGGCTCGGATCGCCGAGGGTGGGTTCTTCAACCAGAGCTGACCCGGCCACGACTTTACGTGTGGATCTGATCAACAGTGGTTGGCGACAGGTGACGAGCGGCAGGCCCTAGGGCCCGGGACCGGGGAGAGGGGAAACGCGATGGACATCGTGTGGGCGGTGCTCTACTACGCCCTGACCGTCTTCCTGGTGTTCCTGCTCGTTCGACTGGTCATGGACTGGGTCTTCCAGTTCGCGCGTTCGTGGCGGCCCGGCAAGGCCATGGTCCTGGTCCTGGAGGCCACGTACACTGTCACGGATCCGCCGCTCAAGCTTCTTCGGCGGTTCATTCCGCCGTTGCGTTTCGGGGGCGTGGCGCTCGACCTGTCCTTCTTCGTACTGATGATCATTGTGTATGTCCTGATCTCGCTTGTGCACCCCTAGTCGTAGGTGAGCGATGCGACAGGATGCCGGTGTGCCGACGATCACGTTGAGGTGAAGAGATGCCATTGACCCCCGAGGACGTTCGGAACAAGCAGTTCACGACCGTCCGCCTGCGTGAAGGCTATGACGAGGACGAGGTCGATGCCTTCCTCGACGAGGTCGAGGCGGAGCTGACCCGCCTCCTCCGGGAGAACGAGGACCTGCGTGCCAAGCTGGCCGCCGCGACTCGCGCCGCCGCGCAGAACCAGGCCAACATGCGGAAGGAGCCGCCGCAGGACGCCCAGCGTCCGGCTGCTCCCGTCCCGGCCGCCATATCCGGCCCGCCGGTCCCCGGCCAGCAGGGTCCGGGCGGCCCGCAGCAGATGGGCCCCGGCGGCCCGCAGCAGATGGGCCCCGGTGGTCCTCAGCAGCAGCAGCAGCAGATGGGCAACCAGCCGCTCGGCCTGCCCTCCGGTGCGCCGCAGCTCCCGGCCGGCCAGGGCGGTCCGATGGGCCCCGGCGGTCCGCAGCAGATGAACCAGACCATGGGCGGCCAGCAGCAGCTGGTCCAGCCGATGGGTGGTCAGATGCTCCAGCCCATGGGCGGTCCCGGCGGTCCGCAGCAGATGGGCAACCCGATGGGCCAGGGCATGGGCCAGCAGCAGCAGATGCAGCCGATGGGTGGCCCCATGGGCGGCCCGCCGCAGCAGATGGGCGGCCCGCTCGGCGGCCCGATGCAGCAGCAGGGTCCCGGCGGCGACAGTGCCGCCCGCGTGCTGGCGCTCGCCCAGCAGACCGCCGACCAGGCGATCTCCGAGGCCCGCTCCGAGGCCAACAAGATCGTCGGCGAGGCGCGCAGCCGGGCCGAGGGTCTGGAGCGCGACGCCCGGGCCAAGGCCGACGCCCTGGAGCGGGACGCGCAGGAGAAGCACCGCGTCGCGATGGGGTCGCTGGAGTCCGCGCGGGCCACGCTGGAGCGCAAGGTCGAGGACCTGCGGGCGTTCGAGCGTGAGTACCGCACGCGCCTGAAGTCGTACCTGGAGACCCAGCTGCGGCAGCTGGAGTCGCAGGCCGACGACTCGCTCGCGCCGCCGCGGATCCCCGCCACCGCGTCGCTGCCGCCGGCGGCCTCGTCGATGGCGCCGGCCGGTGCGGGGTCGATGGGCTCGGCGCCTTCCTTCGGCGGGAACCAGCCGTCGTTCGGTGGGAACTCGCCGTCGTTCGGCGGGCAGAGCTCCTTCGGTGGGAATCCGCCGGCGCCGAGCTTCGGTGCGCAGGGCGGTGGCAACAGCGGGGCTCCGCAGATGCAGCCGGCCGGGATGACCCAGCCGATGGCGGCCGTCCGGCCGCAGCCGCCGCAGCCGATGCAGCAGGCTCCGGCGCCGATGCGGGGCTTTCTGATCGATGAGGACGGCGACAACTGAGGTTGTAGCCGGGGCTTTTGAGGGCGTCCCCTTTCTGACCTTCGGGTTGGGGAGGGGGCGTCCTTTTTTGTGTTCGTCGGGGTCTGTGGGGGGGTGGGCTTTCGGGAGGGTGGGTGACGCCGGGGGCGGTTCCGGGGGTGGGTGCTCCGGGGGCCGGGTGATTTTCGGACTGCCGACTCTGTGGGTGGGGGTTGGGCGTCGTTGGCAGTCCGAAAATCACCCGTTACGCCCTCTCCGCACCCACCCCCTCCACTGCCCCCTCCCGCAGCGCGTCCCTCTCGCCTGGGAGGGGGGTGGGGCGTGGGGGCGGTGGCGTGGGGGTGTCGTGGCCGGTGCGGGGCGTTGGCCGCGCGCACGGAGGGTGCGGGCGCGCGGGGGCTTTGCCCCGCGCGCCCGTGAGGGGTTGGGGAAAGGGAACCGCCGCCCGGCTCGGGGAGCTGGGCGGCGGTTCCTCGGGTCGGTCAGGCCTTGCGGAGTTGGAAGGCGAGGCCGAGGGATTCGTCGGTGAAGGTGTCGGAGGTCCAGTCGGCTGCGCCGGCGGCGAAGTCGGTGGCGAGGACCTCCTCGGCGACGAGGGGGCCGTGTTCGGCGATGGCCTCGGCGGTCTCCTCGGTGGTGGCGTGCCAGCGGAGGACGATGCGGTCGGCTACGTCGAGGCCGGAGTTCTTGCGGGCCTCCTGGATCTGGCGGATGGCGTCGCGGGCGATGCCGAGGCGCTTCAGCTCCGGGGTGATGGCCAGGTCGAGGGCGACGGTGGCGCCGGACTCGTTGGCGACGGCCCAGCCCTCGCGGGGGGTCTCGGTGATGATCACCTCGTCGGGGGAGAGGGGGATCGTCTCGCCGTTCAGTTCGACGGTGGTGGTGCCCGAGGCGCGCAGTTCGGCGGCCAGGCGTGCGGCGTCGGTGGCGGCGACCGCCTTGGCGACGTCCTGCACGCCCTTGCCGAAACGCTTGCCCAGCGCGCGGAAGTTGGCCTTGGCGGTGGTGTCGACCAGGGAGCCGCCGACCTCGGCGAGGGACTCCAGGGTGGAGACGTTGAGCTCCTCGGCGATCTGCGCGCGCAGGTCGGCGGGCAGCTCCTCCCAGCCCTGGGCGGCGACCAGGGCGCGGGAGAGCGGCTGGCGGGTCTTCACACCGGACTCGGCGCGGGTGGCCCGACCCAGCTCGACCAGGCGGCGGACCAGTGCCATGTGGCGGGAGAGCTCGGTGTCGATCAGGGTCTCGTCGGCCTCCGGCCAGGTGGCCAGGTGCACCGAGGTCGGGGCCTCCGGGGCGACCGGGACGACCAGGTCCTGCCAGACCCGCTCGGTGATGAACGGGGTGAGCGGGGCCATCAGACGGGTGACGGTCTCCAGCGCCTCGTGCAGGGTGGCGAGCGCGGCCGCGTCGCCCTGCCAGAAGCGGCGGCGGCCGCGACGGACGTACCAGTTGGAGAGGTCGTCGACGAAGCCGGAGAGCAGCTTGCCGGCGCGCTGGGTGTCGTACGCCTCGAAGGCCGCGTCGACCTCGCGGACCAGGGTGTTCAGCTCGGAGAGCACCCAGCGGTCCAGCTGCGGGCGCTCGGCCGGGGCCGGGTCGTTCGCCGAGGGGGCCCAGTTCGAGGTGCGGGCGTACAGGGCCTGGAAGGCGACGGTGTTCCAGTAGGTGAGGAGGGTCTTGCGGACCACTTCCTGGATGGTGCCGTGGCCGACCCGGCGGGCCGACCAGGGCGATCCGCCGGCCGCCATGAACCAGCGGACGGCGTCGGCGCCGTGCTGGTCCATCAGCGGGATCGGCTGCAGGATGTTGCCCAGGTGCTTGGACATCTTCCGGCCGTCCTCGGCCAGGATGTGGCCCAGGCAGACGACGTTCTCGTAGCTGTTCTTGTCGAACACCAGGGTGCCGACGGCCATCAGCGTGTAGAACCAGCCACGGGTCTGGTCGATCGCCTCGGAGATGAACTGCGCCGGGTAGCGCCTCTCGAACAGCTCCTTGTTCTGGTACGGGTAGCCGTACTGGGCGAAGGGCATCGAGCCCGAGTCGTACCAGGCGTCGATGACCTCGGGCACGCGGGTGGCGGTGCCGCCGCAGTCGCGGCAGGCGAAGGTCACGTCGTCGATGTACGGGCGGTGCGGGTCGAGGGCGCTCTGGTCGGTGCCGGTGAGCTCGGACAGCTCGGCCAGCGAGCCGACGCAGGTGAGGTGGCCCTCCTCGCAGCGCCAGATCGGCAGCGGGGTGCCCCAGTAGCGGTTGCGGCTGAGCGCCCAGTCGATGTTGTTGTTCAGCCAGTCGCCGAAGCGGCCGTGCTTGACCGTGTCCGGGAACCAGTTGGTGGCCTCGTTCTCGCGGATCATCGCGTCCTTGACGGCGGTGGTCCGGATGTACCAGGACGGCTGCGCGTAGTAGAGCAGCGCGGTGTGGCAGCGCCAGCAGTGCGGGTAGCTGTGCTCGTACGGCAGGTGGCGGAAGAGCAGGCCGCGCTCCTTGAGGTCCGCGACCAGGGCCTCGTCGGCCTTCTTGAAGAACTGGCCGCCGACCAGCGGGACCTCGGGGGCGAAGGTGCCGTCGCCGAGCACCGGGTTGACCACCGGCAGGCCGTACTTGCGGCAGGTCGCGAGGTCGTCCGCGCCGAAGGCGGGGGACTGGTGGACGATGCCGGTGCCGTCCTCGGTGGTGACGTAGTCGGCGTTGAGGACGTAGTGGGCGTTCTCGATCTCGACCAGGTCGAAGGGGCGGCGGTAGGCCCAGCGCTCCATCTCGGCGCCGGTGAAGGACTCGCCGGTGGTCTCCCAGCCCTCGCCGAGCGCCTTGGCGACCAGCGGCTCGGCGACGACCAGCTTCTCGCTGCCGTCGGTGGCCACCACGTAGGTGACCTCCGGGTGGACGGCGGCGGCGGTGTTGGAGACCAGGGTCCACGGGGTGGTGGTCCAGACCAGCAGGGAGGCCTGCCCGGCCAGCGGGCCGCTGGTGAGCGGGAAGCGGACGTAGACCGAGGGGTCGACGACGGTCTCGTAGCCCTGGGCCAGTTCGTGGTCGGACAGGCCGGTGCCGCAGCGCGGGCACCAGGGGGCGACCCGGTGGTCCTGGACCAGCAGGCCCTTGTCGAAGATCTGCTTGAGCGACCACCAGACGGACTGGACGTACGACGGGTCCATCGTCCGGTACGCCTCGTCGAGGTCGACCCAGTACCCCATGCGGGTGGTCAGCTCGGTGAAGGCGTCGGTGTGGCGGGTCACCGACTCGCGGCACTTGGCGTTGAACTCGGCGATGCCGTACGCCTCGATGTCCTGCTTGCCGGAGAAGCCCAGCTCCTTCTCGACGGCGAGTTCGACCGGGAGGCCGTGGCAGTCCCAGCCGGCCTTGCGGGCGACGTGGTAGCCCTTCATCGTCCGGTAGCGGGGGAAGACGTCCTTGAAGACGCGGGCCTCGATGTGGTGGGCGCCGGGCATGCCGTTGGCGGTCGGCGGGCCCTCGTAGAACACCCACTCGGGGCGGCCCTCGGACTGCTCCAGGCTGCGCTGGAAGATCTTGTTGTCCTGCCAGAAGGACAGGATCTGGTGCTCCAGGGCAGGCAGATCCACCTGCGCGGGAACGGGGTTGTAGGTGCTCATCGCGGGCGTCTACCTCCGGCGGATGCTGGGACTGGATCCTCCGGAGGGACGAGACGGACCGGCCGCCCCGCGGTACCACCCTCCTTGGCCGCGGTGCTGCGTTGCGGCCCTCTTGTTTGGGCTTGCTGCCGGGTCTAGTGAGCCGCCGCGGGTTGCGCGGTGGCCGTTCTTCCGGCGGCTCCGGGGTGATCTTCCCGCCGCGCACACCCCCGGGCTCGCACCGTCCCCGGGTCGCTGGTGGCTGCGTACGTCGGTACTCGTCCCATCTGCGCCTTGCAGGGCCAGTGTATCGGCCGGGCGAGACGGTTTGTCCAAAGGGATTCCGGGAGTGGGTGCGGGGGCGCGATCCGGGCCGGTCGGCGGGGGCGGTTAGGTGGGGGCGAGGTGGGCACAAGTCTGTCAGCGCGCGGGGCGTGGCGGTTGGGGCGGCTGCCTGGGTGGGATCATCGTGAGGCGCCGGTATGTCATGTTGTGACCGGTTTTAATCGGGATTATCGTTCCGGCACTGGAGGCCGCCGGGAACCGGCGGCTCGATTCGTTCGTAGATGGGGTCGAAGCCATGGCTGAGAAGGCAACCGGCGCGGGTACCGCCACCAAGCGGGCACGCAAGGCCGTGGCGGCCGATCCAGGGGAGGGGACCGTGACCACTACCGCACCTCAGAAGACCAGTACCGACACCGTCACCGTGCCGCGCGGAGCCGAGTCGGTCGACCCGGCGACCCTGCCGGTCCGGCCGGGCGAGGACGCCTGGACCTCGGACGAGGTCCACGAGCTGCACGACGAGCTGATCAGCGACCTGGAGCGGCTGCGCGGGGAGATCGACGCCGCCGACGCCGCCATCGCCGGCCTGATGCGCGACTCCAACGACGGAGCCGGTGACGACCAGGTGGACGCCGGTACGAAGAACATCTCGCGGGAGAGCGAGCTGGCGCTCGCCAACAACGCGCGGGACAGCCTCGCCCAGACGGAACGCGCGCTGGAGCGGCTGGAGGGCGTCGGCTTCGGCACCTGCGAGTCCTGCGGACAGGCCATCGGCAAGGCCCGGATGCAGGCCTTCCCCCGGGCCACGCTCTGCGTGCAGTGCAAGTCCAAGCAGGAACGCCGCTGAAGCAGGCGCCGACCGGACGACCGGCCGCGCCACCGGGGCGACGCGGGGGGTCGGGCTTGCCGTACGCTCGACCCCGTAACGTCGCCTGACTCGTCGGTACGCACGCGTTCAGGCCCTCACCGGCTCACATCGGCAGCGGAGCGGATCATCAGTACGCAAGGTTCCCCCCAGACCCGGGACGACGCCGTCCCGAATCCCGCGGATGACGCGGAGGTGGCCGTGTCCGATTCCGGTGAGTCGACCGGGGCCGGTGAGGCGGCTCCGGTGGGCGGCGGCTCGGCGGCGGACGAGCCCAAGGGCCCGCGCCGGGTCGGGGTGCTGCTGGTCGTCGCGGTGCTCGCGTTCCTGATCGACCTCGGCAGCAAGCTGCTGGTCGTCGCCAAGCTGGAGAACCACGCGGCGATCAAGGTGATCGGTGACGTCGTCACCTTCCAGGTGATCCGCAACTCCGGCGCCGCCTTCGGCATGGGGCAGGCGCTGACCGTCGTCTTCACGATGATCGCCGCGGCCGTCATCGTGGTGATCTGGCGGATCGCCCGCCGGCTGTACAGCCTCCCGTGGGCGATCGCGCTCGGGCTGCTGCTCGGTGGTGCCCTGGGCAACCTGACCGACCGGCTGTTCCGCGCGCCGGGCGTCTTCCGCGGGCACGTCGTGGACTTCATCTCCGTCCAGCACTTCGCGGTGTTCAACCTCGCGGACTCGGCGATCGTCTGCGGCGGCGTCCTCGTCGTGCTGCTCTCGTTCCGCGGCAGCAACCCGGACGGAAGCGTGCACCAGGCGGCGGAGAAGTCCGAGAAGTAGGGCCCGGCCCCGGGCGGGGCGGCTCGCGGGCGGGGCGGGGCCGGGTTTCCGGCATACTCGTACGGGTGAGTACCGCAGCGCAGAACCGCAGCCTCCCCGTTCCCGACGGCCTGGAGGGCGAGCGTCTCGACGCCGCCCTCGCCCGGATGTTCGGCTTCTCCCGGACCAAGGCCGCCGAGCTGGCCGCCGAGGGCAAGGTGACGCTCGACGGCGCCATGGCCGGCAAGTCGGACCGGGTGACGGCCGGCTCCTGGCTGGAGGTCGAGATCCCGGCCCCCGCCGCCCCGGTGCGGATCGTGGCCGAGCCGGTCGACGGCATGCGGATCGTGCACGACGACGAGGACATCGTGCTGGTCGACAAGCCGGTCGGCGTCGCCGCGCACCCGAGCCCCGGCTGGACCGGCCCCACCGTCATCGGCGGGCTCGCCGCGGCCGGCTACCGGATCTCCACCTCCGGTGCCGCCGAGCGCCAGGGCATCGTGCACCGGCTGGACGTCGGCACCTCGGGCCTGATGGTCGTCGCCAAGTCCGAGCGGGCCTACACCGACCTCAAGCGGCAGTTCCACGACCGGGTCACGGACAAGCGCTACCACACGCTGGTCCAGGGGCACCCGGACCCGCTGAGCGGCACGGTCGACGCGCCGATCGGGCGCCACCCCAGCTCGGACTGGAAGTGGGCGGTGACCCGCGACGGCAAGCCGTCCGTCACCCACTACGACCTGATCGAGGCGTACCGGGCGGCCTCGCTGATGGCCATCAAGCTGGAGACCGGCCGCACCCACCAGATCCGCGTCCACATGTCCGCGCTGCGGCACCCCTGCGTGGGCGACCTGACGTACGGCGCCGACCCGACGCTGGCCAAGCGGCTCGGGCTGACCCGGCAGTGGCTGCACGCCGTCTCGCTCGGCTTCGAGCACCCGGCTGACGGGCAGTGGGTCGAGTTCAGCAGCGAGTACCCGGCGGACCTGCAGAAGGCGCTGGACATCATCGCGTCGGAGAGCTGAGATGACGGTCTCCGTGCGGGTCGCCGAGGGGGAAGCCGACCTGGAGCTGGCGCGGGCGGTGCGGCGTGAGGTGTTCGTCGTCGAGCAGAACGTGCCGGAGGAGCTGGAGTACGACGAGTACGACGCCACCTCGGTGCACGTGCTGGCCGTGGGCGCGGGGGGCGCCGCGCTGGGGACCGGGCGGCTGATCTTCGGTGACGAGGCACTGAAGCTGACCGGGGGCGTCGAGGGGCGGGTGCTGCTCGGGCGGCTCGCGGTCCTGGCGGCGGCCCGGGGGACGGGACTCGGGGTCGAACTGGTCCGGGCGATCGAGGCGGCGGGGCGCGAGCGCGGTGGCGTCGAGGTCGAGCTGCACGCACAGGTGCAGGCGCTCGGGTTCTACGAGCGGCTGGGGTACGTGGCGGAGGGGCCGGTGTACGACGATGCCGGGATTCCGCACCGGACGATGACGAGGGTTCTGTAGGCGAGGGCTTGTGCGGGTGAGCGGGGGGTGGGCCTCGGGCTGCGGCGCCGAAGGGCCTGGTCGGCGGTCCGGCCGACCGCCGGGGTGGCGGCGACGGCTCCGAGCGGGGTGATCGGCGGCCGGAGCGCGGGACCCTCCCGGGGTGTTCCCGGGCCGGGGGAAGCCTGGTGAGCCGCCCGGCACCGGGGCACAGCGGGGCGAACCGGGCGAAGAGGGCCGGTGGCTTTATCGGACGCCTACCCGGACGACGGATACGATCTGCCCCCATGGAGTTCGGTGGGGCATGGCGCCGGTGGCGCGGCCGGGGTACGTCGGTGCGGCGCAGGGTGCTGGCCGGGGCGGTGGCCCTGGTGGCGGTCGCCGGGGTCGGCACGGCGACGGTGGCGTCCGGCAGTGAACAGGCGGTCCATCAAGAGGATCGTTTCCTCAGCATGCCGGAGACGCCCGGCAGCGCACAGCAGGTCCAGTTGGACACCTCGTTCTTCACCACCGGCACCGGTCCGCGACCGGCCGTCCTGCTCGCGCACGGCTTCGGGGGTTCCAAGGAGGGCGAGCGGGACCGCGCCGAGCAGCTGGCCCGGCAGGGCTACGCGGTGCTGACCTGGTCGGCGCGCGGCTTCGGGCACTCGGGCGGGAAGATCGGGCTGAACGCGCCCGACCGCGAGGTCGAGGACGTCAAGCACCTGGTGGACTGGCTGGCCCAGCGCCCCGAGGTGCAGCTCGACGCCCCCGGCGACCCGCGGGTCGGCATCACCGGGGCCTCGTACGGCGGGGCGATCTCGCTGCTGGCATCGGCGTACGACCACCGGATCGACGCGGTGGCGACCCAGATCACCTGGTGGAACCTGGCCGACGCGCTGTTCCCGCAGGGGGTGCAGGGCTCGGGCGCGGCGGACGGCGTGTTCAAGAAGCTGTGGGCCGGGATCTTCTTCACCACCGGCTCGGCCGCGCCGGGTTCGGGGGGCGGGCTCGGGCCCTCGGGCGGTGCGCCGCGTGGCGGGACCGCGCCGGACGCGACGGTGGCGCAGGGGCAGGTCGGCTGCGGGCGGTTCCTGGAGTCGCTCTGCCAGATGTACGACCGGGTCGCGACCGCGGGGCACGCGGACCCGGAGGCCGTCGCGCTGCTGGACAAGTCGAGCCCGTCCTCGGTGGCGGCACAGCTCAAGGCGCCCACGCTGGTGGTGCAGGGACAGCAGGACTCGCTGTTCCCGCTCGACCAGGGCGACCGGATCGCCCGGGCGGTGGCGGCCAACGGCGCGCCCGTCTCGGTGGACTGGTTCGCGGGCGGGCACGACGGTGGGACGGACACCAGCGCCCGGGTGGACGACCGGGTGACCGCCTGGTTCGACCACTACCTGAAGGGGCGCGGCAACGACACCGGCCCGGGGTTCCGGGTCACCCGGACCGGCGGGGTCGACTCGACCGGTTTCCAGGCCGTACTGCGCGGTGCCGACGCCGACCGGTACCCGGGGCTCGACGGCACCGGGACGCGGTCGGTCGAACTGGCGGGCGGGGAGAGGACCGTCGCCAACCCGCCCGGTGGGGCGCCGCCCGGCATCTCGACGCTGCCGGGGATCGGTGCGCTGAGCCAGGCGGCCTCGCTCGGGGTCGGGCTGTCGCTGGACTTCCCCGGGCAGAACGCCGCCTTCGACTCGGCGCCGCTGGACACGCCGCTGCACCTGACCGGGCAGCCGACCGTGCCGGTGCGGGTGAAGGCGGACCGGCCGGACGCGGTGCTGTTCGCGAAGCTGTACGACGTCGGGCCGGACGGCAAGGCGGTGCTGCCGGAGCAGCTCGCGGCTCCGCTGCGGGTGACGGGTGCGGACGAGGGGCGGACGGTGACGGTCCGGCTGCCCGCCGTGGACCACGAGTTCCCGGCCGGGCACCGGCTGCGGCTGGTGCTGGCGTCCACCGACCTGGCGTACGCCTCGCCGAACGAGCCGGCCACCTACCGGGTGGCGGTCGCCGGGGCGCTCACCGTGCCGACGGTGGCGGAGCTGCTCACGGAGGCGGCGCCGTTGCCCGCCCGGACCTGGATGCTGCCGGTGGCCGCCGTGGTGGTGGCCGCGGGGCTGGTGCTGGTGCCGTGGATGCGTCGGCGTTTCGTGGCCACGGCCGGTGGGGCGGCGGGGTCGTCACGGCCGTCGCGGCCGTCGGGACCGGAGTTCGACCCGGCGCTGGCCGGGGTGCCGCTGCAGATCAGCGGGCTCAGCAAGCGCTACAAGGGATCCCATGACCGTTACGCGGTGAGGGAGTTGGACTTCCGGGTGGAGCAGGGCCAGGTGCTCGGCCTGCTCGGGCCGAACGGCGCGGGTAAGACCACCACGCTGCGGATGCTGATGGGCCTGATCCGGCCGGACGCCGGGGAGATCCGGGTCTTCGGGCACCTGATCCGCCCCGGGGCGCCGGTGCTCTCGCGGGTCGGCGCCTTCGTCGAGGGCGCGGGCTTCCTGCCGCACCTCACCGGTCGGGCCAACCTGCGGCTGTACTGGCAGGCCACCGGGCGGCCGGAGGCCGATGCGCGCTTCGACGAGGCGCTGGCGATCGCCGGGCTCGGCGAGGCGCTGGACCGTGCGGTGCGGACGTACTCGCAGGGCATGCGGCAGCGGCTCGCCATCGCGCAGGCGATGCTCGGGATGCCGGACCTGCTGATCCTGGACGAGCCGACCAACGGGCTGGACCCGCCGCAGATCCGTGAGATGCGCGAGGTGATGATCCGGTACGCGGCCGGCGGGCGGACCGTCATCGTCTCCAGCCACCTGCTGGCCGAGGTCGAGCAGAGCTGCACCGACCTGGTGGTGATGGACCGCGGGCGGCTGGTGACGGCCGGGCCGGTCGGCGAGATCGTCGGCGCCGGAGAGCTGCTGATGATCGGGGTGGCCGCGTCCTGCGACCCGGAGTCGGTGGTCGAGAAGGCCGGCGCGCTGGCCGGGGTCGGTTCGGCGGAGGCCGTCGAGGGCGGACTGCTGGTCCGGCTGGACGGGCTCGCGGCGAGCGAGCTGCTGGCGGAGCTGGTGCGGCTGGGGGTGCCGGTGGAGAGCGCCGGGCCGCAGCGGCGGTTGGAGGACGCGTTCCTGTCGTTGATCGGAGGTGCGGCGTGAGC
Source organism: Kitasatospora sp. NPDC017646 (assembly GCF_044329365.1). NCBI lineage: Bacteria > Bacillati > Actinomycetota > Actinomycetes > Kitasatosporales > Streptomycetaceae > Kitasatospora > Kitasatospora sp. NPDC017646. The sequence goes on from NZ_JBIRJC010000002.1 coordinate 512,449, forward strand.
GCCAGTACTACGGACCGTGGCCCCTCGGACCATGCCGAGGGCTACCGGGCGAGCCGGACGCTGCCGCTGCGGGTGGAGGCGATGCGTCAGCTGCGCCGTCGGCGCACGCTGGTGATCGGTGGGGTGCTGGCCGCGATGCCGTTCGTCATCCTGGCGGCGTTCCAGATCGGCGGTACCCCGGGGCGTCCGGACCGGACCACCTTCATCGACCTGGCCACCGCCTCCGGGGCCAACTTCGCGGTCACCATGCTGTTCGTGGGCACGGGCTTCATGCTGGTGATCCCGGTCGCGCTGTTCTGCGGGGACACGGTGGCCTCGGAGGCCAGCTGGTCCTCGCTGCGCTACCTGCTGGCCGCGCCGGTGCCGCGGGCGCGGCTGTTGGCCCGCAAGTTCGCGATCGGGCTGGCGTTCTCGGCGGTGGCGATCGTCATGCTGCCCGCGATCGGGCTGGTCGTGGGGACGGCGGCGTACGGGTGGGGGGACCTGAAGCTGCCCGCCGGGGCGAGCCTGCCGGCCGGGGAGGCGCTGCCCCGGATCGCGATCGCGGTGGCGTTCGTGTTCCTGAGCGAACTGGTGATCGCCGCGCTGGCGTTCTGGCTGTCGACGGCGACGGACGCGCCGCTGGGGGCGGTCGGCGGGGCGGTGTTCCTGTCGATCATCACCGGGGTGCTGGACGCGGTCACCGCGCTGGGTGACCTGCGGGAGTGGCTGCCGGCGCACTGGCAGTACGCGTGGGCGGACGCCCTGCAGCCGCAGTTGGAGTGGGGCGGCATGCTGCAGGGGGTCTCGTTGTCGCTGTCGTACGCGGTGGTGCTGTTGGCGTTGGCGTTCCGCGGGTTCGCGCGCAAGGACGTGGTGTCGTAGCGGGGTGGCTCGTCGGGGCGGTCAGGGGAGCGCGGGGGCCGGGGCAGGGCTGCCGGACAGGGCGGTGAAGAGCAGTCGCCAGAGCGGCCCTTCGCCGGGGGCGGCGGTGTGGGCGTCGGCGGTGTGGGTGTGGTCGGTGTTGGAGGGGCCGGTGCGTTCGGCTGTGGTCAGCAGCCCCCGGATCACGGTCAGCAGCAGCTCGGCGACCAGCTGCGGGCAGTGGTCGGGGAAACCGCTGTCGCGCTGGGCGCGGCGGACCAGGTCGGTCAGGGCGCCGTGCATCTCGGCGAGGACGTCGCAGGGGGCGGGCGCCAGGTCGGGGTGGTCGACCGCGAGCCTGAGCGCGGCCCGCAGGCGTACGTCCGAGCGCAGTCGGTCGGCGAAGCCCACCACGACGCCTTCGAGCACGTCGGCGGCGTCGGCGCCCGGGGTGTCGTACGCGGCCCGCAGGCTCGTCCAGGTGTGCCGGGACTCGTCGATCAGGGCCCTGGCCAGCGACCGCTTCGAGGGGAAGTGGCCGTAGAGCGCGCCCTTGGTCATGCCGATGCGCTCGGCCACGGTGTTCAGCGTGGTGCTGTCGTAGCCCTGGGCGGCGAAGACCTCGGCCGCGGCCGTCAGGACCTTCTCCCGTGTGCGTCGCGCCCGTTCCTGCTTGGCCATGGCCCTGCCTTCCCTCGTTGCCTGGAACTCATACATACCATCGGGATGGAATGTTGTTGCAAAGCGTTCCGCTGTGAGTCGAAAGTGCTTGATGGGGCCTGTGGCATCGGAGAAAAGAAAACATACCTGTAGGAATCTTGCGAACGCATGAACGGCGCGGCCGGGGGCCCGTGCACGCTGGGTGCACCGGCCCCCGGCTGCGCCGTTCATGCGGCGGCTCCGGAGCCCCCGTCAGGTCGGGTCCGTCACCTCGCGCCTGGTGGCGAGGACCACCAGGCCGCCGAGGGCGGCCAGGCCCAACAGGACGGCGGCGAAGACGGTGGCGCCGCGGGTCAGGCCCACCGCGTCGCTGAGGTAGCCGGCCGAGACGGGCAGCAGGCCGGCCGGGATGTAACCGCCCACGTTCAGCGCGGCGTTGGCCTCGGCGAGGCGCTGCGGCGGGATGCCGGCGTTGAGCAGTGACAGGCCGCCGAGCTGGCCCATGCCCTGGCCCGCGCCGGCGAGCAGGGCGGCGAGGACGAGCACCGCCACCGCCTCGGTGCGCACGGCGACGGCCAGGGTGGCCATGCTCAGCGTGGTGGCCGCCGCGCCGGCGGTCAGGACGGTGCGGCGGCGCAGCTTCCGGACGGCGAACTGCACGCCCGTGGCGGCGAGGAACATCACGAAGACCATCGCGCCGGCGACGATCCGGTCGGTGGTGCCGAGCAGACCGGACAGCAGTGAGGGGCCGAGCGAGAGCACGAACGAGGTGGCGGTGATGCCGGGGGCGAACACCGCGATGCCGAGGGCGAGTTGACGGCCGTTGCCGCGCGGGACGCCGGGCACCCGGATCCAGGCGCCCTGGGCGCGGCTCCCGGGGCGGTGCACCGGCATCCGCAGGACGACCAGCACGGCGCCGGCCAGGACCACGGCCTCGACGACGAAGACGGTGGTGGTCGGCGCGGGCGCCAGCTCGGAGAGCACGCCGGCGAGCAGCGGGCCCAGGCCGGCGCCGAAGACCATCGCGCAGGAGGCCAGCAGGGCGGCGGTCCGTTTGCGCTCGGGCCCGGCCACGTCGGTGACCGCGGCCATCCCGGCCGAGACCACGGCACCGACCGCGATGCCGGTGAACAGGCGGGCCACGATCAGTGCGGCGACGCTGGTGGCGCTCCCGAAGACCAGGCAGGCGGCGAGGCCGAGCGCCAGGGCGGGCAGCAGGACGGGCTTGCGGCCGACCCGGTCGGAGACCACGCCGGAGACCAGCAGTGAGCCGATCAGGCCGACGATGTAGAAGGCGAACACCACGGTCAGGGTGCCCCTGGAGAAGCCGATGTCGTGTTGCCACAGCACGTACAGCGGGGTGGCGGCGTTGGAGAGCACGAAGACGGCGGTGACCGGCCAGGCGGCCAGCCAGATCCACCACAGGGGCGTGGCGGCGGTCTGGGCCGGGGCCGGTGGGGCGGCTTGGACGGGGGCGGTCCGGGTTGCGGACATGACTGTTCCCTCCCGAGGCGTGCTGCGGGGCCGCAGCAGTACGAGTCGAGTCGAACTTAGCATGCAGTACGATTGGAGTCGTACTGATTGCCGATGCCGGGTCATGTCGTGCTGTTCCGCGTGAAAGCCTTGGCAGCGCGAGGAGTTGAGGAGATGCCCATGTCCGTGACCACGACCGGTGCGCCCGCCGTCAAGGTGCTCCCCGAGCCCTCCGGCCTGCCCGCGCCGCTGCCCGAGCCGGGCATCGACGAGCTGCGGCTGGAGACCGTCCTCGGTGCGCTCAGCGACCCGCTGCGGCTGACCATCGTCCGCAAACTCCTGCTGGAATCCGAGGACTTCGACCACTCCTGCGGCTGGTTCGGGCTCGACCGGCCCAAGTCCTCGCTCACCCACCACTTCAAGGCGCTGCGGGAGGCCGGGGTCACCCGGCAGCGCCAGTACGGGCTGGAGCGGCGCAGCCACGTGCGGGTGGAGGACCTCAATGCCCGCTTCCCCGGCCTGCTCGACCTGGTGGCCGCCTGGGCGCCGCGGGGCTGACGCTTCGCGGGAGTGCCTTCGGGGCGTGCCTTCGGGCGGGGCTCCGGGGCGGGGTGGGGGATCATGGGTGGGTACCCCTGATCTCGTTCGCCGAAGGACCCCACTCGTGGCCCAGATCCTCCTCTTCCACTCCGCCCACGGCCTGAGCCCGGCCGTGCGCGGCGCCGCCGACCGGCTGCGCGCCGCCGGGCACACCGTGCACACGCCGGACCTGTTCGAGGGGCGCACCTTCGACGACACCGAGGCCTCCCGGGCCTACCAGGAGCAGGCCGGCGGCGGGGACGAGCTGCTGCGGCGCGCGGTGGCCGCCTCCGCCCCGCTCTCCGAGGGTGGGCTGGTGTACGCCGGGATCGGGCTGGGCGGCGCGATCGCCCAGAACCTCGCACTGGCGGACGAGAAGGCGCGCGGACTGCTGCTCCTGCACGGCACCTCGGACCTGCGCGAGGATGCGGTGACCGGCATCCCGGTGCAGCTGCACATGGCGGAGCCGGACCCGTACGAGCCGGAGGACTGGCTGAACGCCTGGTACCTGCGGATGCGGCGGGCGGGCGCCGAGGTCGAGGTGCACCGCTACCAGGGCGCCGGGCACCTGTTCACCGACCCGGACCTGGACGACTACGACGCGGAGGCGGCGGACCGGGCCTGGGCCGCCGCGCTGGACTTCCTCGCGGACCTGGAGGCGTAGCGCGGTTCGTGGGCCTGCGGCCCGCGGCTCCGTGCGTTTGGCCGGCCGGGGCCCGGCCGGAGGGTCGGCCGGGGCCTTACGGGCGGGCCGGGCCGCGGCGGGCGAGGGTCTGGCTGTAGACGACGCTGGTGGTGGTGGAGCCGAAGCCGGCGAGGGTGTCCACCAGGGTCTCCAGGTGTTCCATGGAGGTCGCGGCGACCTTGAGGGTGTAGCAGTCGTCCCCGGTGGTGCGCAGGCACTCCAGGATCTCGCGGCGCCGGGCGAGCAGCTCGTGCAGCGGCTGGTGGCGGTTGCCCGGGTACTTGAGGCGGACGACCGCGAGCACCGGGTAGCCGACCTTGGCCAGGTCGACGGTGGCGTGGTGGCCGGTGGTGGCGCACGACGGGCCGGCGCTGTTCGAGGAGGCGCGGGGGCCGGTCGAGGCGTACTACCGGGAGGCGTGAGCCCGGGCCTCGGTCGCGAGGTGACGACGCCGTGCTCCGTCGGGGAGTTGACCCTCACGTGGCGTGAGGTCCTACGGTTCCGGGGCGTGGAGGTCGTGGTTCCGCGGTCGGTACACCTCCCGCAGCGCCTCGGCCCACCGGGCGAGGTCCTGGCCGGCACCGGGGTGCCGCCCGGAGTGCGAGGGGGCCGGGCAGTCGGCGGGGCGCGCGAGGGGACGCCCCGCCGACTGCGGCCGGGTCCTGTGTGCTTCGCCCCGCCGCGCTGGTGCCCGGCGGGGCGAAGCGCCGTGCGGGCGGGGCCGGTCAGCGCTGCGAGCCGGAGGGGGTGGTGTTCGGGGCGTCGGTGGCGGTGGCGGTGGTGCCCGGGTCGGGCTTGGTCACCGGGTCGGGGATGTCGGCCATCGGCAGGGACTGCTTGGGCGCGCCGCGCAGGGCTCCGTTCATGGCGTCCCGCCAGATCGGGCCGGGGCCGTCGGCGCCGAACACCTCTGTGCGGTGGGTCCCGTTGATGGTGATGTCGCGCATCTCGACGCCGCCGGCCGGGCCGCCGAGCCAGACGGCGGTGGCCAGCTGCGGGGTGTAGCCGTTGAACCAGGCGGCCTTCTTGTGGTCCGAGGTGCCGGTCTTGCCCGCGATCTGCCGGTTGTCCTCCAGGTGGAGCATCGCGCCGGTGCCACCGTTCTCGGTCACGCCGTTCAGGACGGTGTTCATCTCCCGCGCCGTCGTCTCGGAGAAGGCCTTCTCGCAGTGGCCGGCCGGGACGGGGACGTCCTTGCCGTCCACGGTGGTGATCTTGCTGATGGCGACCGGGTCGCAGTGGGTGCCTTCGGCGGCGAAGGTGGCGTACATGCTCGCCATGGTCAGCGGGCTCATCTCCTCCACGCCCAGAGCCATCGCGGGGACCTCCTCCAGCGGCTTGCCGCTGGCCTTGGCGGTGATGCCGAGCTTGTTGGCCATCTGCTTGACCGCGCAGAGGCCGATCTCCTGCTCCATCTCCACGAAGTAGGTGTTGACCGACAGGGCCATCGCCTGCTTCAGCTGGTACGGGCCCTTCTCGCTCGCGGACTCGTTGGGGACCATGGTCCTGGGTCTGGCCTCGTTGCGCCAAGTCCCTTGGCAGGTCTTCATCGTCGGGTACTCCATCGTGTTCGGCGCCTTGTACTCCTGGACCGGTGGCAGGCCCGCCTCCAGCGCGGCGGCCGCGACGACCGGCTTGAAGGTGGAGCCGGGCTGGAAGCCGCTGCCGCCGCCCATCGCCAGGTCGACGTTGAGGTTGACGACGGTCTGGTTCTTCTCCTTCACCAGGCCGTACGGGCGGGTCTGGGCCATGGCCAGGATCTTGCCGGTGCCGGGTTCGACCATGCTGGCGGCGGCGGAGACGGTGTCGGTGATCCGGACGTTGCTGCTCACGGCGTTCTGGGCGGCGGCCTGCTTGTCCGGGTCCAGCGTGGTGTAGATGTTCAGACCGCCCGTGTCCCACAGCTTCTTGCGGTCGTCGGCGGACTTGCCGAAGGCCGGGTCCTGCTTGACCACGTGGCGCACGTAGTCGCAGAAGAAGCCCATGCCGGCCTTGGCGGTGATGCAGCCGTTCTGCGGGTCCTTGTACCTCAGGCCCAGCGGGGCGGCCTTCGCCTCCTTCGCCTGGTCGGCGGTGATGTGCTTGTTCTCCAGCATCTTGTCGATGACGACGTTGCGGCGCTTGACGGCGTTGTCGGGGTAGCGCACCGGGTCGTACTGCGACGGGTTCTGGACCAGACCGGCCAGGGTGGCTGCCTCGGCGATGGTCAGGTCCTTGTTGCTCTTGCTGAAGTAGCGCTGGGACGCGGCCTCCACGCCGTAGGCGCCGTTCCCGTAGTACGTGATGTTGAGGTAGTTGGTGAGGATCTGCTCCTTGGGCAGTTCCTCCTCCAGCTTGATCGCGACCTTGAGCTCCTGGATCTTGCGGCCCAGGGTCTTGCGCTGGGCCTCCAGGACGGCGGCCTTGTCGTCGCCGGCCTTCTCCACGTTGACGTTCTTCACGTACTGCTGGGTCAGGGTGGAGGCGCCCTGGGAGGCGGTGCCGCTCTCCGCGTTCTTGCCCAGTGCGCGCAGGATGCCCTTGAGGTCGACGGCGCCGTGCTCGTAGAACCGGGCGTCCTCGATGTCGACCTGGGCGTGCCGCATGAGGGGTGACATCTGGTCCGGGGTGAGGACGGTGCGGTCGCGCTCGTAGACCTTGGCGATCAGGCCGCCCCTGGCGTCGAAGATCTGGGTGGCCTGGGTGAGCGGCGGGGTCTTGAAGTCGTCGGGAATGTCGTCGAAGCTCTCCGCCGTGCTCTTGGCGGTCAGTCCGATGCCCCCGGCGACGGGCAGGGCGAGGCCTGCCAGCAGCACGCCGGAGACGACGCTCACGCCGATGAAGGTCGCCCCGAAACGAGCCAGCCGGAGCGGCGATCTGCGGGGAGGGCGGGGCTCTTCGGCGGCGCCCGAGGAATTCCGTATCGGAGAGGGATTCGATTCCATTCCGGAATGCTAACGCTGGGTCCTCGCTGGTCGAACGATTTTTGGCGAGGGTCTGTCACGGCTTTGCAACAGGCATGGGAATTGCTGGAACGTATACGAACTGAATAAATGTGGGGGAATTCCGTATTCTGCTGGACGCGCACTGGCCGAGCCCCCCTGGCGTGCGCCGCCCCTCCCCTTTCCCTGGCCTGACACCCCTTTGATGCGGTGAACGGGGCGAAACGTTGCACGCGTTCAGGCGGGGGAGTGGTCGTCGGTGCCGCGGGGTGGGCTCCCCTTCCCGACCCGCGAACAATCGGCGTGCGGGGGAGTGGAGTTGGTGGTTGGGTGCGGCGCATGAGTGATGTGAGCGGGGCACCCGCGCGGTTCAAGGACCTGGCGCTGGACGCGGCCGATCACCAGGGCTTGGCGGACTGGTGGTGCGCGGCGATCGGGTACGTGCGCAGGCAGTCGATCGACGGGGTGGAGCTGCCGGACGGGTGGGGCGTTCCGATCGTGGATCCGGACGGGGGTGGTCCGCTGGTCTGGATCAACCCGGTGGCGGAGGCGAAAACGGTCAAGAACCGGATGCACCCGGATGTGTGGGGCGATGCGGCCCGGCTGGTGGAGCTCGGGGCGACGGTGGTGCGGGAGCCCGCGGGTGAGGTGCACTGGCACGTGCTGGCGGATCCCGAGGGGAACGAGTTCTGCGTGTTCGCCCGGCAGGACGGCGAGGTCGGTTGACGGCCCCGCGCACCCTCGGCCATGCGCGAGGGGGCGCCGCGCTCCTGCTCGCCCGACGCCGACGAGGGGCGCCGCGGCTGTGGCCGCTGCCGGCGGCGGCCGAGGAGGACGGGGGCGGCGAAGGAGGTGACGGTGGGGCACGATGGGGGCCGTGGCAGAGCGGAGACACGAGTACGCACCGGCGGGGACGCTTCCGGGATTGTTGCAGCGCGGGCGGGGCCTGGGGGCGCTGATGGCGGCGGAGAATCCGGAGGCGGCCGCCGACCTGGTGTACGGGTGCGTCCGTTGGGAGTGGCGCTGGGACGCGCGGATCGACGAGCGGGACGTCTACCTCGCGCGTCTGATCCGGGACCTGGGGCTGCCGCTCGGGCCGGTGGTCGAGGTGTTGTCCGGGACCGGAAACGCCCGTGCGCGGGCCACCCGCGTTCTGGAGCTGCTGGCGCTCGACGGATCGGCGGAAGCCCGGGAGGCGCTGGGGGCGTGCGCTCGGCGAGAGCGCGAGGAGGCCGGGGCGGGTGCGGCGCACGAGGCTGGACGACCCGATCCGATGGCCGAGTTGGCGAGCAGCGCGCTGCTGGAGCTGCTGACCGATCCCGGGGAGTCGGAGCAGCGGAAGGTCAACGCGCTGCGGGTGCTCTGCGGGCGGGAGCCGGAGGCCGGGCTCGTCCCCCTCGTACCGTCGCTCGGTACGGCCGACGGCAGGTACCCGCTGTCGCGACTGCCCGGCGTGATCCGCGAGCTCGGCGCCCTCGCGATGCCGGCCGCCCGTGACTGGGCGGCCTCGGGCACCCGCTGGCTGGCGGTGGAGGGCCTTGCGGTGCTGGTCGAGCACGGTGAGGAGCAGGACGTTCCGACCCTCGTCGCGGAGCTGGAGCAGGACTGGGTGGACCGCGCCTGGTGCGGCCCGATGCACCTGGCGCGCGGGCTGGCGCGGTTCGGCCCGGGGGCGGCGGACGCGGTGTCGCTGCTGCGCCGGTTCTGGTTGCAGACGCCGCACTCGTCCGAGCGGGCCGCGTACCTGGAGGCGCTGGCGGCGATGGGGTCGGCCGGGATGGCGCAGGCGTACGTCGAGTCGCTCTGGGACTGCGAATCCGGTGTCCGGCTGTTGGGGGTGGAGCACGCTCCGGAACGGCCCGAGGTGTGGGAGCGGCTGCGCTACCTGCGGGACGATCCGATGGAGGAGAGGGCGGTGCGGGAGGCCGCGGGGCGGCGTCTGTCCGGGGGAGGGGCGAGCTAGAGTGGACGCGTGAACGTGTGAGTGATGGTCCGGACCCCGAGAGGTGTTCCGGGCCACATCCATTTCCAGCGGAAACTCCCGGGGACGCTCGGGGAGAGGCCCCTGTGACCGCGCGTTCGCCGGCCCACCAGATCAGCACCAGAGCCTCCGGAGGCCCCGCCTTGAGCGACCAGCCGTTCGCGCATCTGCACGTCCACACCGAGTACTCGATGCTGGACGGTGCCGCCCGGCTGAAGCAGATGTTCAAGGAGGTCGAGCGGCTGGGCCAGACCCATGTCGCGATGACCGACCACGGGAACATGTACGGTGCCGCAGAGTTCCACAAGCAGGCGACCGACGCGGGCATCACCCCGGTGATCGGCATCGAGGCGTACGTCGCCCCCGAGTCCCGTTCGAACACCAAGCGCATCCTGTGGGGCCAGCCGCACCAGAAGAAGGACGACGTCTCGGCGTCCGGCGCGTACACCCACAAGACCATCTGGGCCCGGAACAAGGAGGGCCTGCACAACCTCTTCAAGCTGACCTCGCGCTCCTACGCCGAGGGCTGGCTCGTGAAGTGGCCCCGGATGGACAAGGAGCTGATCTCCGAGCTGTCCGGCGGCCTGATGGCCACCACCGGCTGCCCCTCCGGTGAGGTGCAGACCCGGCTGCGGCTCGGGCAGTTCGACGAGGCCGTGAAGTCCGCCGCCGACTACCAGGACATCTTCGGCAAGGAGAACTACTTCCTGGAGCTGATGGACCACGGCCTCGACATCGAGAAGCGGGTCCGCGACGGGCTGCTGGAGATCAGCAAGAAGCTGAAGATCCCCCCGGTGGTCACCAACGACTCGCACTACACCACCGAGGCCGACGCTGGCGCCCACGACCTGCTGCTCTGCGTGCAGACCGGCAAGAACCTCTCCGACCCGGACCGCTTCCGCTTCGACGGCACCGGCTACTACATCAAGTCGGCCGCCGAGATGTACGCGCTGGACTCCTCGGACGCGTGGCAGGAGGGCTGCCGCAACAGCCAGCTGCTGGTCGCCTCCCGGGTCGACACCGAGGGCATGTTCAAGTTCAAGAACCTGATGCCCCGCTTCCCGATCCCGGAGGGCTTCGAGTCCGAGGCGGACTTCTTCAGGTCCAAGGTCTGGGAGGGCATGGACTGGCGCTTCCCGAACGGGTACGACGAGGAGCACAGGAAGCTCGCCGAGTACGAGATGGACACCATCATCCAGATGGGGTTCCCGGCGTACTTCCTCGTGGTCGCGGACTTCATCATGTGGGCCAAGAGCCAGGGCATCGCGGTGGGCCCGGGCCGTGGTTCGGCGGCCGGTTCGCTGGTCGCGTACGCGATGGGCATCACCGACCTCGACCCCATCCCGCACGGCCTGATCTTCGAGCGCTTCCTCAACCCCGAGCGCGTCTCCATGCCCGACGTCGACATCGACTTCGACGAGCGCCGGCGCGGTGACGTGATCCGCTACGTGACGGAGAAGTGGGGGTCCGACAAGGTCGCCATGATCGTCACGTACGGCACCATCAAGGCGAAGGCCGCCATCAAGGACTCCTCCCGGGTCCTCGGCTACCCGTACGCGATGGGCGACCGGATCACCAAGGCGATGCCGCCGGACGTCATGGGCAAGGGCATCCCGCTGTCCGGCATCACCGACCCGACGCACCCCCGCTACAGCGAGGCCGGCGAGATCCGCGGGCTGTACGAGACCGACCCGGACGTCAAGAAGGTCATCGACACCGCGCGCGGCATCGAGGGCCTGATCCGCCAGCCCGGCGTGCACGCGGCCGGCGTCATCATGTCCGCCGAGCCCCTGACCGACCACATCCCGGTGTGGACCCGGCACACCGACGGCGTCACCATCACGCAGTTCGACTACCCCACTTGTGAGAGCCTCGGCCTCCTCAAGATGGACTTCCTCGGCCTGCGCAACCTGACGATCATGGACGACGCCGTCAAGGCGATCGAGAAGAACAAGGGCATCAAGATCAACCTGCTTGATCTGCCCCTGGACGACAAGCCCACCTACGAACTCCTCGCCCGCGGCGACACGCTCGGCGTCTTCCAGCTCGACGGCGGGCCGATGCGCTCGCTGCTGCGCCTGATGAAGCCCGACAACTTCGAGGACATCTCCGCCGTCCTCGCGCTGTACCGACCGGGCCCGATGGGCGTCAACTCCCACACGAACTACGCCCTGCGCAAGAACGGTCAGCAGGAGATCACCCCGATCCACCCGGAGCTGGAGAAGCCCCTGGAGGAGGTGCTCCGGCCCACCTACGGCCTGATCGTCTACCAGGAGCAGGTGCAGAAGGCCGCGCAGATCCTGGCCGGCTACTCGCTCGGCCAGGCCGACCTGCTGCGCCGCGCCATGGGCAAGAAGAAGAAGGAGATCCTGGAGGCGGAGTTCGTCCCCTTCCAGAAGGGCTGCCGCGAGCGCGGCTACTCCGACGCGGCCATCCAGGCGGTGTGGGACGTGCTGGTCCCCTTCTCCGGCTACGCGTTCAACAAGGCGCACACCGCCGGGTACGGGCTGGTCTCGTACTGGACGGCGTACCTCAAGGCCAACTACCCGGCCGAGTACATGTCCGGCCTGCTCACCTCCGTCAAGGACGACAAGGACAAGTCGGCGGTCTACCTCAACGAGTGCCGCAAGATGGGCATCCAGGTGCTGCCGCCGGACGTCAACGAGTCCGACTCCGACTTCACGCCGCACGGCAGCGACACCGTACGGTTCGGCCTGACCGCCATCCGCAACGTCGGCGGTCCGGTGGTCGAGTCGATGATCCGCACCCGGAAGGCCAAGGGGAAGTTCACCTCCTTCCCGGACTTCCTGGAGAAGGTGGAGTCGGTGGTCTGCAACAAGCGGACCGTCGAATCGCTGATCAAGGCGGGGTCGTTCGACTCGCTCGGGCACACCCGCAAGGGCCTGAGCGCCCAGTTCGAGCCGATGATCGACAACGTCGTCGGAGTGAAGCGCAAGGAGGCCGAGGGGCAGTTCGACCTCTTCGGCGGCGACGCCGCCTCGGACGAGCCGAGCTTCGGGCTGGACGTGGTCTTCTCCGAGGAGGAGTGGGAGAAGTCCTTCCTGCTCACCCAGGAGCGGGAGATGCTCGGCCTCTACGTCTCCTCGCACCCGCTGCACGGCATCGAGCACGTGCTCGCCGACAAGTCGGACTGCGCGGTCGCCGACCTCGCCGAACGGCCGGACGGCACGATCGTCACCATCGGCGGCATCATCTCGGGCCTCCAGCGGAAGATGACCAAGCAGGGCAACGCCTGGGCGATCGCCACCGTCGAGGACCTCGCGGGCTCCATCGACTGCATGTTCTTCCCGGCCAGCTACCAGCTGGTCTCCTCCCAACTGGTCGAGGACGCCGTGGTGTTCGTGCGCGGCAAGCTCGACAAGCGGGAGGACGTGCCGCGGTTGATGGGCATGGAGCTGTCCGTCCCGGACCTGTCGAACGCCCACGCCGAGGCGCCGATCACCATCAACATCCCCAGTGGGAAGGTCACCCCGCCGCTGATCGCCCGGCTGAGCGAGGTGCTGACCCACCACAAGGGCACCACCGAGGTGCGGGTGCGGCTGGAGGGCCGCACCAAGACGACGGTGCTGCGGCTGGACCGGCACCGGGTGAAGTCGGACCCGGCGCTGTTCGGGGACCTCAAGCAGCTGCTCGGGCCGAGCTGCCTGGCCGGCTAGGGCCAGTGGGCGTGCGAGGGGCCCGGGGTGCACGGCGCCCCGGGCCCCTCGCGTGCTGTCACGCCCCGCTGCCGAGCCCCGGCGGGACGGCCGTGTGGAGCGCCGAGACGAAGGCGGAGATGGCCGGGTGGGAGCCCGCGCCGGCCCGGAAGGCGGCGCGGGTGCGGCGGTACATCGGCAGGCGGGTCAGGACGACGCCGGGCGGGGGCTGGGCGGTGCCGAGGTGGGGGACCAGGGCGACGCCCTGACCGGCGGCGACCAGGGCGAGCACCGTGGTGAAGTCGTCGATCTGGTGCCGGATCCGGGGCGCGAAGCCCGCCGCCTCGCAGGCCCGGACGGCCATGGTGTGGCAGAGGGTGCCGGGCGGGGACGTGATCCACGGCGCGCCGCGCTGCTCGGCGACCGTCCCCGGGGCGCGGGCGGCCAGGTACATCGGCTCGGTGAAGACCGGACGGGTCACCGCGAGGCCCGGTTCCGGGTCGGCCGGGACCAGGTCGTACTCGTGGACCAGGGCCACGTCCAGCTCGCCCGCGCGCAGCGCCGCGCCGACGGCCGCCGGGTCGACCTCGGTGACCATCGGCTCCAGCCCCGGGTGCCAGGCGGCCAGGCCTCCGAGCACCGCCGGGATGATCGCGCGGGCCGCCGAGGGGTAGGTGCCGATCCGCAGCGGCCCGGCCAACCCCTGCTTGGCGTGGGCGAGTTCGGCGCCCGCCTGCTCCAGCAGGGCGAGCACGGACTCGGCGTGACGGACCAGGCCCAGCCCGGCCGGGGTGAGGGCGACCCGCCGGCCGGTGCGTTCCAGCAGCGGCACGCCGGCCTCCTTCTCCAGGACGGACAGCTGCTGGGACACCGCCGAAGGGCTGAAGGAGAGCGCCTCGGCCACGGCCGCGATGGTGCCGAGGTGGGCGAGTTCGCGCAGCAGGCGCAGGCGTCGGACGTCGAGCATCGGCTCAGCTTACGAGAAGCGTCGGAAATGTGAACTGGACCTGGGCGATCGGCGGGCCGCAGGATCGTCGGCATGGAACTCAAGGGCATCCACATCCCGCTGATCACCCCCTTCGCCGCCGACGGCAGCGTCGCCCTCGACGCGCTGGAGAAGCTCGCGCGCGAGGTCCTGGACGCCGGGGCGGCCGGCCTGGTCGCGCTCGGCACCACCGGCGAGCCCGCCGCGCTGACCGCCGAGGAGCGGGACGCGGTGGTGGACGTCGCCGCGGCCGTCTGCGCCGACCGCGGGGCGCGGCTGACGGTGGGCGCCTCCGGCGGCGACACCCGGGCCGTCGGCGAGGCGCTGGCCGCGCTCGGTGCGCGGGTGCCGCACGCGGCGGCGCTGGTCACCACGCCGGCCTTCGTCCGGGCGGGGGAGGCCGGGACGGTCGCCCACTTCGGGGCGCTGGCCGCGAGCAGCCCGCTGCCGTTGGTCGTCTACCACATCCCGTACCGCACCGGGCAGCAGCTCTCCACCGCCGCGCTGCGCGAACTGGCCGCGATCGAGGGTGTGGTGGGCGTCAAGTACGCGACCGGCGGGCTGGACCAGACGGCGGCCGAGCTGCTCGCCGACACCCCGGCCGGGTTCGCGCTGTTGGCCGGCGAGGACGCGTTCCTGGCGCCGATGCTGGCGCTCGGCGCGTCGGGCGGCATCCTGGCCTCCGCGCACCTGGCGACCGGCCGGTTCGTCGAGCTGTACGAGGCCTGGCAGGCCGGGGACGTCGAGCGGGCCCGGGCGCTCGGGCACCGGCTGACCGCCCTGGCGCTGTCCGCCTTCACGGCGCCCAACCCGGCGGTGACCAAGGGCGTGCTGCACGCCCAGGGCCGGATCCCGACCCCGGACGTGCGGCTGCCGTTGCTGCCGGCGGGGGAGGCGGAGGTCGCGGCCGCGCTGGCGCTGGCCAGTGGTCTGGACCATTAGGACCGTCCGAGGGCCCTCTCACACCGTGGAACACCAGCTCGTACCACGCCCGTGACAAGGCATGATGGGCAGAGTGCGGCTGTAGACAGCACCATTCAGAGGAGTAGTCGGAATGAAGATCGGCATTGTCGGGGCCACCGGCCAGGTCGGCGGCGTGGTCCGCGAGATCCTGGCCGAGCGCGCTGGACTTCCTGGTGGAATCGGCCCGGTGGAGCAGCTGCGGCTGTTCGCCTCGGCCCGTTCGGCCGGGCGCACGCTGCCCTGGCAGGGCACCGAGGTCACCGTCGAGGACGCGGCCACGGCCGACTACACCGGCCTGGACATCGTGATCTTCTCGGCCGGCGGCTCCACCTCCAAGGCCCTGGCACCCAAGGTCGCCGCGGCCGGTGCCGTCGTCATCGACAACTCCTCCGCCTGGCGCCGCGACCCCGAGGTCCCGCTGGTCGTCTCCGAGGTCAACCCCGAGGCCGTGGCCGACCGCCCCAAGGGCATCATCGCCAACCCCAACTGCACCACCATGGCCGCCATGCCCGTGCTGCGCCCGCTGCACGAGGAGGCGGGGCTCGCCGCCCTGGTCGTCTCCACCTACCAGGCCGTCTCCGGCAGCGGCGTGGCCGGCGTGGCCGAGCTCCAGGACCAGGCCGCCAAGGTCGTGGACGGCGCCTCCGCGCTCGCCCACGACGGCTCCGCCGTCGAGTTCCCCGAGCCCAAGGTCTACAAGCGCCCGATCGCCTTCAACGTGGTGCCGCTGGCCGGCTCCGTCGTCGAGGACGGCTCCAACGAGACCGACGAGGAGCAGAAGCTCCGCCACGAGAGCCGCAAGATCCTCGGGATCCCGGAGCTCAAGGTCGCCGGCACCTGCGTGCGCGTCCCGGTCTTCTCCGGCCACTCGCTGCAGATCAACGCCCGCTTCGAGCGCCCGATCAGCCCCGAGCGGGCCGTCGAGCTGCTCACCGGTGCCCCCGGCGTCGAGCTGTCCGAGATCCCCACCCCGCTCCAGGCGGCCGGCCGGGACCCGAGCTACGTCGGCCGCATCCGGGTCGACGAGACCGTGGAGAACGGCCTGTCGCTGTTCGTCTCCAACGACAACCTGCGCAAGGGCGCCGCGCTCAACGCCGTGCAACTGGCCGAGCTGGTGGCGAAGGAGCTCAAGGGCTGACCCGGTCGACCCGGCGTGACGTTTGGCGGGCCCCGTCGTTGAACGGGGCCCGCCTTCGTGTTTCTTTGCGACTCGTTGGGGCGGCTGTTGCGGGACTGGGACATCCCCCGAGGTTCGGGCCGCGAACCATGGGGAAAAGGTGACCCAACGATCGGGCGGTCACGGGGGCCCCTCACCCCACACGTTCGGACGCCGGGCGGACCGCCCACCCTGACCGACCTTCGAGGGCGAGCGGAAAGAGGTGCGCGGATGGACCGCTGTGTCGTCCTGGTGGATGCCGGATACCTGTTGGGCGCCGCCGCCAGCCTGCTCGCCGGTGACCCCTCCCGCTCCAAGGTCACCGTCAACCACACCGCGCTGATCAGCGCCCTGCGGGAACGCGCGGAGGCCGAGACCGGGTTGCCCCTGCTGCGGATCTACTGGTTCGACGCGGCCCCCGACCGCCGTCCGATGCCCGAACACCGGCGGCTGCGCGTGCTGCCCCGGGTCACCGTACGGCTGGGCGCCCTCACCCGGGCCGAGGGGCGCTGGGTGCAGAAGGGCGTGGACGCGGCGATGCACGCCGAGCTCTCCGAACTCGCCCGCAACCGGGCCTGCGCCGACGTCGTGCTGATCACCGGCGACGGCGACCTGCTGCCCGGGATGATGACCGCGAAGGAACACGGCGTGGCCGTGCACCTGTGGGCGTTGCAGGCCGCCGACGGCGACTTCAACCAGTCCGAGGACCTGGTCGGCGAGGCCGACGAGCGGCGGGTGCTGGACCGCGAGTGGATCGAGGCGTCCTTCTCGCTGCGCGACCACTCCACGGTCTTCCCCGAGCCCGGGACGGGCGGCGCCCGGCAGGAGATCGCCAAGATCCTCGCCGCCCCTCCGGCGTCCCTGCCCAGCGTGGTGCCCCCGGTCGTCCGGCCGGCCGCGGCGGCGGTGTCCGAGGAGCCCGCCGCGAACGGGCGGTCGCAGCCGGCCGCGGCGCTGCGGGTGGTGCCCACCCCGAAGGACCTCGCCGGGCGGGTCTCGGCCGTCACCCCGATCACCCCGGCGGCGGCCCTGTCGGCCACCGGGCACGCCAACGGGCACGCCAACGGACACGCGGCGGCCGGGCAGTCGGCCAACGGGCACCCGACGGGCGGGCCGGTGCTGCGCTGGTCCTCCGACCGGGGCTGGGTCGACCGGCCCGTGCCCGAGCCCTCCGCCACCGCCGGGGACGGCCTGCCGACCCTGGCCCAGCTGACCACCGCCGAACAGCGCTGGGCCGACCGGGAGGAGGACATCACCAGCATCGGCGGCGACGCCCACGAGGTCGGCCAGGTCTTCGCCCGGCGCTGGAGCGAGCGGCTCGGAGACCTCGAACGGCTCACCGTGCTCTGGCCCGACTACCCGCGCATCCCGCACCGGGTCGACGGCGAGCTGCTGCGCTACGCGGCCCGCTTCGGGCTGCTCGCGCACAAGGACGACCAGATCGACGAACACGACCGCTACGCCATCCGGGCGGGCTTCTGGAAGGAACTCGCGCTCCGGGTGCCGGGCGGATCGATGGTGGTGGACGACTGACCGCCGTCAGCGCCACACCGCGAGGTCAGGGGACCGGCGACCGGGCCCCGTTGTCCGGTTCGCCCGTGTGAGCGCGTAAAGTCTCCGGTCGTGAACGAGACGGCCGGGCGAGCACCCCAGGACACCCCGCCGTGCGTCGCCGTACGCGACCTGGTCAGGACCTACCGCAGCGGGCGCGGCGCCGCCGCCACCGAGATCCGGGCCAATGACGGGATCAGCCTGACCGTCCGGAAGGGCGAGATCTTCGGGCTGCTCGGGCCCAACGGCGCGGGGAAGTCCACCCTGGTCCGCCAGCTCACCGGCCTGCTGCGGCCGGACTCCGGGACGGTCGAACTGCTCGGGCACGACATCGTCCGCCACCCCGAGCGGGCCGCCCGGCTGCTCGGCTACCTCGGGCAGGAATCCACCGCGCTGGACGAGCTGACCGTCGCCCTGGCCGCCGAGACCACGGGGCGGCTGCGCGGGCTCAGCCGCTCCGCGGCCCGGGCCGCGGCGGGGGACGTCCTCACCGAACTCGGGCTGGAGCCGATCGCCGGGCGGCCGCTCGCCAAGCTCTCCGGGGGACAGCGGCGGCTCGCCTGCTTCGCGGCCACCCTGGTCGGGGACCGGCCGCTGCTCGTCCTCGACGAACCGACCACCGGCATGGACCCGGTGGCCCGGCGGGCCGTCTGGTCGGCCGTCGACCGGCGACGGGCCGAGCACGGCACGACGGTGCTGCTGGTCACCCACAACGTGATCGAGGCCGAGACGGTGCTCGACCGGGTCGCCGTGGTGGACGAGGGCCGGGTCATCGCCTGCGACACGCCCGGCGGGCTCAAGGCGCTGGTGGACGGTGACGTCCGGCTCGACCTGGTCTGGCGGGACGAGGCGCCCATCGGCGTCCCCGCCGTCGCCGAGCTGGCCGAACGGGCCGAGCGCACCGGGCGCCGCTGGACCGTCCGCACCACCCCGGAGCAGGCCCGCGAACTGGTCGCCGCCGTCACCACCGGTCCGGCCTTCGCCGCCCTCGACGACTTCACCCTCGCCACCCCGAGCCTTGAGGACGCCTACCTCAAGCTGGGCGGCCGCCACGGAGGACTGGTCAAGTGACGCTGCTCTCGGTGCCCCCGCCGACCCGCCGGTCCGCCCTTTCCCCGGCCCCGCTCGCCGACGCGGCACGGCTGCTGCCCGCGCTCGCCGCCGTGTACCGGGCGCAGCTCGCCCGGGCCAGGGTGGCGCGCATCCCGCTGCTGTTCGTGGCGACCTTCCAGTCCGTCGGCATCCTGGTGATGATGCGGGGCGTCGTGGACGCCGGGCAGACCCCGGCGGCGCGGTCCGTGGTCGCCGGGTCCAGCGTGCTGGTGGTGGCGTTCGTCGCGCTGAACCTGCTGGCGCAGTACTTCGGGAAGCTGCGGGCCACCGGAGGCCTCGACCACTACGCGACCCTGCCGGTGCCCGCCGCCTCGGTGGTGCTCGGTGCGGCCGCCGCGTACGCCTCCTTCACCCTGCCCGGGACGCTCGTCACGGCCGGCATCGGCGCGGTGATGTTCGGACTGCCGCTCGGCCAGCTGTGGGTGCTGCTCGCCGTCGTACCGCTCGCGGGGGCCGCGCTGTCCGGGCTCGGCGCGGCCTGCGGGCTGCTGGCGCCGCGGCAGGAGATCGCGACCATGCTCGGGCAGCTCGGCATGTCGGCGGCCCTGCTGCTCGGCGTCCTGCCCGTCGACCACCTGCCGCAGCCGGTGCTGTGGCTGCGCGACCTGCTGCCCTCGACGTACGGGGTCGAGGCCTTCGCGCGGACCTTCGCGCCGCACCCGGAGTGGGGGATGGTGCTCGCCGACCTCGGGGTCTGCGCGGCCGTGGGTGTGGTGTCGCTGGCCCTGGCCACCTGGGCCTACCGGCGGGCGGTCGCGCGGTAGCGTCCGCTCGGGTGGGTGGGCCGTTCGGACGGCCGTCGTGAAACGATGGGCCCGTGACCGTACCGAACACACCTCCGGAACCCGCCCGCGCCGACGCGGCGGCCGAACCGGGCGCCGCACCGGACCCGTTCGCACCGCCGCCGGTCTCCGACGGGGAACCGCCCGCCGGCCTGCCGGCCGCCCCGCCCGCCGCGGAGCACCCGCTGCCGGCCGAGCTGCGGATCGGCTCCGGGGTCGTGCTCGCCTGCCTGCTGGTCGGACTGGTGATGGCCGGGCTGTGGGCCTGGCTCGCGCCCAAGGTGCCGCTGGTCGTGGACGGGGACCGGATCCTCTACGCCGACCCGGAGGGCGAACAGCGGGCCGGTGCCGACGCCGTGTTCGTGCTGATCGGGCTGGGCGCGGGCATCCTCACGGCGCTCGGCGCCTTCCTGCTGACCCGCAAGCGCGGCGGCGGGATCTCGGTCGCGCTGGGGCTGGCGATCGGCGGACTGCTCGGCTCGATCGGGGCCTGGAGGCTCGGGCGCTGGCTCGGTCCCAGCGACAACCTGATCGGGGAGGCGCGGCGGGTCGGCAACGGCGGGCACTTCGACGCGGGCATCGACCTGGGGGCGCTGGGTGCGCTGCTGGTGTGGCCGATGGCGGCGATGGTGGTGCTGCTGGCGCTGTCGGCGGCGTTCGGGAAGCGGGAGGAGGACCCGCCGCCGTACTGGGGGGTGCCGGCGGGGACGTACGGGCCTCCCGCGGAGGGCGCTGCCGCGCAGGGGGCTCCCGCGGAGTCGGCTCCGGCTCCGGTGGACGGGCGGCCGGGGGCGGATGAGCAGGGGCGGGGCTGAGTTCGGGAGTGGGGGCGGAAGGCCTGCGGTCGGGTACAGGCCGAGGGCTTCCGCCCCCCCGCGTTTTCCGGGCTCCTGTCCCGGGGTCCCTGGCGGGTCAGCGGGCGATGGGGGCGGTGCTGGCCCGGGTGAGGGCGATGAGGTCGGCGGGGGCCAGTTCCACTTCGAGGCCGCGTCGGCCCGCCGAGACGTAGACGGTGGGGTGGGTCAGGGCGCTGGCGTCGATCACGGTGCGTAGCGGGCGGCGCTGGCCCAGCGGGGAGATGCCGCCGCGGACGTAACCGCTGCTGCGCTCGGCGGCGGCCGGGTCGGCCATGGCGGCGCGCTTGCCGCCGACGGCGGCTGCCAGGGCCTTGAGGTCGAGTTGGCCGGCGACCGGGACCACGCCGACGGTCAGGATGCCGTCCACGTCGGCGACCAGCGTCTTGAAGACGCGTTCGGAGGCCACCCCGAGGGCTTCGGCGGCCTCGCCGCCGTAGGAGGCGGCGGCCGGGTCGTGCTCGTAGGCGTGGACGGTGAAGGGGACGGCGGCGGTCTCCAGGGCGACGGTGGCGGGGGTGCCCTGGCCGCCCTTCTTCGGCTTCTTGGCCATGCGGGGTCCCGGGGGTCAGTTGGGGCTGAACGACTGGCGGGTGAGGTCGACCGCGGGCAGCGAGGGCAGCCAGCTGAGGACGGCGCTCTCGCGGCGCAGCAGGTCGAGTTCGGTGCGCAGCCGCTGGGCGGTGTCGGGGCAGGCGAGCAGCTGCTGCTTGACCGGGGTCTCGAACACCGAGGCGGCGGCGACCAGGTAGGAGAGCACCTGGGGGTCGTCGGGGAGCTGCTGGCGGCCGTGGGTGGTGGCCTCGCGGGCGCCGGCCAGGCGCTTCTGGTAGACCCGGAAGGCTCGCTCGACCTCGGAGGCGAGCGCGCCGGAGCCCTCGCCGGGGCGCTCCTCGATCGGCTCCGTCCCACCGGTCAGGTACGGCCCGGTGACGTCCACCGAGTGCAGCCGGAACCGGGTGGTGCCGGTGACCAGCAGCTCGTAGCGGCCGTCGGGCTGGAGCTGGGCGGAGGAGACGTCGGCGACGCAGCCGATGTGGTACATCGCCTCCAGCGGGTCCCCGGTGACGGTCCCGAGGCCGTCGAGCGGCCCGGCCGGGCCGCCCTCGGGCCGGACCGGGGCGACCTCGCGGCCGTCTTTGATCGCGAGCACGCCGAACCGGCGCGGCTCGTCCTCGGGCTGTTCGAGCAGGTCGGCGACGAGACGGCGGTAGCGCTCCTCGAAGACGTTCAGGGGCAGCACGAGGCCCGGGTAGAGCACGGTGTTCAGCGGGAAGAGCGGCAGCCGTTCTGTCACGGCGGACAGCGTAGTTCCCCGGGGCCCGGCCTTGTCGCCCGGTTGACGCCTCGAACCCGGTCAGCGGACAGCAGGAGGACCGGCCGACGGGCTCGGCCGCGGAAGCGGCGGCGGGGAAGGACGGGGGTGGGAAGGGCGGCTCGATCGGGCTTCCGGCGGTCCCGGCCGATCTCGGCCGGGACCGCCGCTGGTTCGCGGTTCGCAGAAGGGGTGGGCGGGCTCCGGGAGACCACCTGCGGCCCGGCGGGTTCAGCCGCGCTGGAGGAGTCTGCTGGCGCCCGCGACGACGGTGGAGGCGAGCAGCCAGCCGACCACGACCAGTCCGGCGGCGATCCACTGGCTGGTGCCGCCGGGGTTCCAGGCGCCCTGGTTGAGGTCGATGATCGGCAGCAGCTGGTTGAGGGTGTAGAGCACCGCGTTCCAGTGCGGTTTCTCGTCGGCCTTGAGCGGGTCCGGCTGGTGGGCGGCGAACCAGACGCTGCCGAGCGCCCAGGCGAGCAGCAGCCAGAGGCCGGCCCTGCCGGGGCGGTAGCCGTAACCGACGGTGACGTCCTGGACCAGGCCCCAGATCCGGGCGGGCAGCGGCAGGGTCTCCCGGCGGCGGCGCTGCTTGGCGTACAGCACCTCGCGGGCGTCGTCGTCGGCGCCGTCGCGGCGCAGGGCGGCGGCGAGCTGCTCGTAGGACTCCGGCTGGAACTCCACCGCGGAGCCCTCCAGCCAGGCGATCCGCTGCCGGATGGTGAACGGGCCGACCGGGCGGAGGTTCTCGTAGACGAAGCCGGTCAGCCGCAGGTGCTTGCCGAGCGGCCACGCCTCCGGGGTGTCGACCAGGTTGCCGACCCGGGCGCGGGAGAGGGAGACGGTGCCGGTGGGCCGGATCTTGCAGGTGAAGCGGAGCTCGGGGGTGTGGATGCGGCGCAGTGAGACCTCGTCGTCACCCTCCAGGTGGAATTCTCCGGAGATCAGGCACGCGGCCTCGAAGCGGGCGTCGGAGAGCCGCACCTGGCCGAAGGCGCGGAAGGGGGTGCTGGGGGCGTCGGGCGGGGGGCTCTGGCCGTAGCCGGAGCCGTAGTAGCTGCGGGAGCCGAACCAGCCGCCGTCGGCGGAGCTGGTCAGGTAGAGGGTGTGGCCGACGTTGAGCCGGACGGCGTTCAGGCAGACCCGGTTCTGCGGGTCGGCGTGCAGCTGGGCGCCGCGGAGCGAGAACCGGCCGCCTATCCGGGCCGTGCGGACGCTCAACTCGCCTCGGGTCTCCAGGCGTTCGGCCTCGAAGTCCTGGTGGACGGTGATCCCGTCGGCGGACACCGCGCGGCCGTAGCGGTCGCCGCCGATGACGGCCAGGTTGAGCAGCAGGTCGGTGCCGATCTTGGCGTCGGTGAGCCGGATGCCGTCGGGGATCCGGCAGCGGGCCAGGTGGAGGTCGCCGGTGGTGGAGAGCCGGGAGGCCTCCAGGCGGGGGACCAGGCAGTCGACCATGCGCAGGGTGGTCGCCGAGGCCTCCGAGATGAGGATCTTGTGCTCGAAGCGGCAGCCGCGCAGTTCGACGTACCGGTCGATGTGGCCGCCGGCCAGGTTGAGCGCACCGGTGACGTACACGCCGCTCATCCGCAGTGAGGCGACACGCCCGGCGGTGGGACGCGGGCCGGCCAGCAGCAGGTGGGCGAGCACTTCGGCGCTCACCGTCCGCTCGGGGCCCCAGACGGCGTCCCCGAAGGGGTCGTCGATGTCGTTCCGGCCACACCGGAGGTCGAAGACCTCGCCCTCGCGGAAGGCCTCCCAGAGCGCCCGTTCCGTGTCGGTCCAGCCTTCTGGAGCGCTTTCCGCCATGTCTTTCCCCGTCCCCCCGGTCGTCTCGCCTTTCGTATCACGGACTGAAATGCGGGACCACCTGTTCCGGCCACTCCTTACACTGGGTGGCGTGATCTCTCGAATCGACCTCCGTGGCTCGCTGGACGACCCGCGTGACCTGCTGCCCCGTGCCGAGTTCGACGTGGCGGCCGCCCTGGAGAAGGTGCGGCCGATCGCCGAGGACGTACGCCATCGCGGGGTCGCGGCGCTGATCGAGATCACCGAGCGCTTCGACGGCGTCCGGCTGGAGTCCACCCGCGTCCCGGCCGAGCAGCTGACCGCCGCCCTGGAGACGCTGGACCCGCGGGTGCGGGCCGCGCTGGAGGAGTCGATCCGCCGGGCCAGGGCCGTGCACGCCGACCAGCGCCGCACCGGGCACACCACGCAGGTCGTGCCGGGCGGCACGGTCACCCAGCGCTGGGTGCCGGTCGAGCGGGTCGGCCTGTACGTGCCGGGCGGGCTGGCGGTCTACCCGTCCTCCGTGGTGATGAACGTGGTGCCGGCCCAGGAGGCGGGCGTCAGGGGCATCGCGGTCACGTCCCCGCCGCAGAAGGAGTTCGGGGGGCGCGTCCACCCGACGATCCTGGCGGCCTGCGCGCTGCTCGGAGTGGACGAGGTCTACTCCGTCGGCGGCGCCCAGGCGGTGGCGATGTTCGCCCTCGGCACCGAGGAGTGCGCGCCGGTCAACATGGTCACCGGCCCCGGCAACATCTACGTGGCCGCCGCCAAGCGGCTGTTCGCCGGCCGGATCGGCATCGACTCCGAGGCCGGCCCGACCGAGATCGCCGTCCTCGCCGACGACAGCGCGCTGGCGAGCGACGTCGCCGCCGACCTGATCAGCCAGGCCGAGCACGGCCCGACCTCCGGCTCGGTGCTGGTCACCGACTCCCCGGAGCTGGCCGACGCGGTCGAGGCCGAGCTGGCCGTGCAGGTCGCGAAGACCAAGCACGGCGAGCGGGTGGCCGAGGCGCTGGGCGGCCGGCAGTCCGGCATCATCCTGGTCGACGACCTCACCCAGGGCCTCGCGGTGGTCAACGCGTACGCGGCCGAGCACCTGGAGATCCAGACCCGCGACCCGCACGCCGTGGCGGCGCGCGTCGTCAACGCCGGCGCGATCTTCATCGGCCGCTGGACCCCGGTCTCGCTGGGCGACTACGCGGCCGGCTCCAACCACGTGCTGCCGACCGGCGGCTGCGCCTGCCACTCCGCCGGGCTGTCGGTGCAGACCTTCCTGCGCGGCGTCCAGGTCGTCGAGTACGACCGGGAGGCGCTGGCGGAGGTCGCCGCGCACGTCGTCACCCTGGCCGACGCCGAGGACCTCCCCGGTCACGGTGACGCCATCAAGGCTCGGTTCGATTGGACGGTTCCCGGCTCGTGACCGCTATCGACGACCTCCCGATCCGGGACGAGCTGCGCGGCCAGTCCCCTTACGGTGCACCGCAGTTGGACGTCCCCGTCCAGCTGAACACCAACGAGAACCCGTACCCGCTGCCCGAGGAGCTGGTCGCCCGGATCGCCGAGCGGGTCGCCGTGGCCGCCCGCGGGCTGAACCGCTACCCCGACCGGGACGCGGTCGAGCTGCGCGAGGGCCTCGCCGCCTACCTGACCCGCACCACCGGGTTCCCGGTCGTCCGCGAGCAGGTGTGGGCCGCCAACGGCTCCAACGAGGTCCTCCAGCAGCTGCTGCAGACCTTCGGCGGGCCCGGCCGCAGCGCCCTCGGCTTCGAGCCCTCGTACTCGATGCACGCGCTGATCTCCCGGGGCACCGGCACCACCTGGATCTCCGGCCCGCGCCACGACGACTTCACCATCGACGTGGACGCCGCGCTCGCCGCCATCGCCGAGCACCGGCCGGACGTCGTGTTCATCTGCTCACCGAACAACCCGACCGGGACGGCGGTGTCGGCCGACACCGTGCTGCGGCTGTACGAGGCCGCGCAGGCGGCCCGGCCCAGCCTGGTGGTGGTCGACGAGGCCTACGTCGAGTTCTCGCACCGCGCCTCGCTGCTGCCGCTGATCGAGGGCCGACCCAACCTGGTGGTCAGCCGCACCATGTCCAAGGCCTTCGGCGCCGCCGGACTGCGCCTGGGCTACCTGGCCGCCGACGCGGCCGTCGTGGACGCCGTCCAGCTGGTGCGCCTGCCGTACCACCTGTCGGCCGTCACCCAGGCCACCGCGCTGGCCTGCCTGGAGCACACCGACACCCTGCTCGGGTACGTCGGCAGGCTCAAGCAGGAGCGCGACCGGCTGGTGGACGCGCTGCGCGCGATGGGCCTGGAGGTGACCGACTCGGACGCCAACTTCGTCCAGTTCGGCCGCTTCGCCGACACCCACGCCGTTTGGCGCGCCATCCTCGACCAGGGTGTCCTGGTCCGTGACAACGGCGTCCCCGGGTGGCTGCGCGTCACCGCCGGGACGCCCGCCGAGAACGACGCCTTCCTGGACGCCGTCCGCACCGTGATCAAGGAGCTGTAACCCCGCATGTCCCGCATCGGACGCGTCGAGCGCACCACCAAGGAGACCTCCGTCCTGGTCGAGATCGACCTCGACGGCACCGGCAAGACCGACATCTCCACCGGCGTCGGGTTCTACGACCACATGCTCGACCAGCTCGGCCGCCACGGTCTGTTCGACCTCACCGTCAAGACCGACGGCGACCTGCACATCGACACCCACCACACCATCGAGGACACCGCCCTCGCGCTCGGCGCCGCCTTCAAGCAGGCGCTCGGCGACAAGATCGGCATCTACCGCTTCGGCAACTGCACGGTGCCGTTGGACGAGTCGCTCGCCCAGGTCACCGTGGACCTCTCCGGCCGGCCCTACCTGGTGCACACCGAGCCCGAGGGCATGGCGCCGATGATCGGCAGCTACGACACCACGATGACCCGGCACATCCTGGAGTCCTTCGTGGCCCAGGCCCAGGTCGCGCTGCACGTGCACGTCCCGTACGGGCGCAACGCGCACCACGTCGTGGAGTGCCAGTTCAAGGCGCTGGCCCGGGCGCTGCGCTACGCCGCCGAGCGCGACCCGCGCGCGGCCGGAATCCTCCCCTCGACCAAGGGTGCGCTGTGAGCAAGTCCGCCACGATCCTCCTCTTCGTCGGCCTCTTCCTGGCCGGCGGAGTGATCTCCTTCTGGAAGCAGAAGCTGCCGAAGGGCGTCATCCTGGTGCTGGCCATCGGCGCGGTGATGTGCCTGGGCTCCGGCCTCATGCGCCTGTAGACCGCCCGGCCCTGTAGAGAGACTGGACACCTGAACATGGGCAAGAACGTCGTCGTCCTCGACTACGGCTCCGGCAACCTCCGCTCCGCGCAGCGCGCCCTGGAACGGACCGGGGCGAACGTCACGGTCAGCTCCGACTACGACACCGCGATGGCCGCGGACGGCCTGCTCGTCCCCGGCGTGGGCGCCTTCGAGGCCTGCATGCGCGGGCTGAAGTCGGTCCGTGGGGACTGGATCATCGGCCGCCGGCTCGCCGGGGGCCGCCCGGTCATGGGCATCTGCGTCGGCATGCAGATCCTCTTCGAGAAGGGCGTCGAGCACGGCGTGGAGACGCCCGGCTGCGACGAGTGGCCCGGCACCGTCGAGCCGCTGGACGCCCCGGTCGTCCCGCACATGGGCTGGAACACGGTGGACGTGCCCGAGGGCAGCCGGATGTTCGCCGGCCTGGACCCGGAGACCCGCTTCTACTTCGTGCACTCCTACGGGGTGCGGCACTGGGAGCTGGAGACCCACAGCGCGCGGATCAACCCGCCGCTGGTCACCTGGGCCACCCACGGGCAGCCGTTCGTCGCCGCCGTCGAGAACGGCCCGCTGTGGGCCACCCAGTTCCACCCCGAGAAGTCCGGCGACGCCGGCGCCGCCCTGCTGACCAACTGGGTCAACACCCTCTGAACGTCTGAGAGTTGTTACTGATGAGCCTGAAGAGCCGCCTGGAACTGCTGCCGGCCGTCGACGTCCGGGACGGCCAGGCCGTCCGCCTGGTCAAGGGCGCCTCCGGCACCGAGACCTCCTTCGGCGAGCCGCTGGCCGCCGCCCTCGCCTGGCAGGACGCCGGCGCCGAGTGGCTGCACCTGGTCGACCTCGACGCCGCCTTCGGCACGGGCAGCAACTACGAGCTGCTGCGCGAGGTCACCGGCCGGCTGGACATCAAGGTCGAGCTGTCCGGCGGCATCCGCGACGACGAGTCGCTCGCCCGCGCGCTCGCCACCGGCTGCACCCGGGTCAACCTCGGCACCGCCGCCCTGGAGGCCCCCGAGTGGGTCGCCAAGGCCATCGCCGAGCACGGCGACAAGATCGCCGTCGGCCTGGACGTCGTCGGCACCACCCTGCGCGGCCGCGGCTGGACCCGCGACGGCGGCCAGCTCTTCGACGTGCTGGAGCGGCTGAACCAGGAGGGCTGCGCCCGCTACGTCGTCACCGACGTCAACCGCGACGGCACCCTGACCGGCCCCAACCTGCAGCTGCTGCGTGACGTCTGCGGCGCCACCGACCGCCCGGTCGTCGCCTCCGGCGGCGTCTCCTCGCTGGACGACCTGCGCGCCATCGCCACCCTCGTCGGTGAGGGTGTCGAGGGCGCCATCGTGGGCAAGGCACTCTACGAGCAGAAGTTCACCCTCGAAGAGGCCCTGGAGGCGGTTTCCGGATGACGGAAGGTCGGATCGTACGCGGCCGGGTGGTCGGCTTCTCCCCCTGGGAGGAGGAGTTCGGCTACTCCCGGGCGGTCGCCGCGGGCGACCACGTGCACGTGGCAGGGTCCACCGCCTGGGTGGACGGCCGGATCGAGCACGAGGGCGACCCGTACCGGCAGACCCTCGCCGCCTTCGGCGTCGGGCTCCGGGCCCTGGCCGCGTACGGTCTGACCGCGGACGACGTGGTCCGCACCCGGATGTACATCACCCACCTCCGCGACGCCGAGGAGGTGGGCCGCGCCCACCGCGAACTCTTCGTCGAGGCGCGCCCGGTGGCCACCATGGTGGTGGTCGACGGACTGATCGACTCCCGGATGATGGTCGAGGTCGAGATCGACGCGTACCGCACCGGGCTGGCAAAGACCCTGGAAGCCCCGGAAGGCAATCAGTCGTGACCCTTGCAGTACGTGTCATCCCCTGCCTGGACGTCGACGCGGGGCGGGTGGTCAAGGGCGTCAACTTCCAGAACCTGCGCGATGCCGGCGACCCGGTCGAGATGGCCAAGCTCTACGACGCCGAGGGCGCCGACGAGCTGACCTTCCTCGACATCACCGCTTCCTCCGGCGACCGCGAGACCACCTACGACGTGGTCCGCCGCACCGCCGAGCAGGTGTTCATCCCGCTCACCGTCGGCGGCGGCATCCGGGCCGTCGAGGACGTGAACAAGCTGCTGCGGGCCGGCGCCGACAAGGTCGGCGTCAACACCGCGGCCATCGCCCGGCCGGAGCTGATCCGCGAGATCGCCCAGCGGTTCGGGCGGCAGGTGCTGGTGCTCTCGGTCGACGCCCGGCGCTGCCCGGAGGGCACGGAGACGGCTTCCGGCTACGAGGTCACCACCCACGGCGGGCGCCAGGGTACCGGCCTGGACGCCGTCGAATGGGCGGGTCGCGCCGCCGAGTTGGGGGCGGGCGAGATCCTGCTCAACTCGATGGACGCGGACGGCACCAAGGACGGCTACGACCTGGAGATGATCCGGGCCGTCCGCAAGGCCGTCTCGGTGCCGGTGATCGCCTCCGGCGGGGCGGGCAAGCTCGGCGACTTCGCCCCGGCCGTCGAGGCGGGCGCGGACGCGGTGCTGGCGGCCAGCGTCTTCCACTTCGGGGACCTGCGGATCGGCGAGGTCAAGGACGCGCTGCGGGAGTCCGGTCACCCGGTCCGGTGATTCCGCTCCCGCGTCGAGGGCCCGCTGCTTCCGCAGCGGGCCCTCGTGCCGTGTTCAGGATTCCTGCGGCTCGCCCTTGATCAGGGCGAACGGGGCGCCGTTCGGGTCCGCCAGCCAGGCGATCCGGCCGACGTTCTCCACGTCCGTGGCCGGCATCAGCACCGAGCCGCCGGCCGCCGTCGCCTTTCTGACCAGCGCGTCCACGTCGGCGGCCGCGAAGTACGGCGTCCAGGCGGAGGGCTGGGCGGTCTGCGTCACCGGGGCGATGCCGCCGAAGCTGGTCTGCTGCTGGTCGCCCTCGGCGGTGGAGATCACCCGGTAGTTCATGCCCGGGGACGGTTCGAAGACCCTTACCCGCCAGTTGAACAGGCCCTTGTAGAAGGCGAGGGCGCCGTCCTGGTCGGAGGTGTGCAGCTCGGCCCAGACCAGGGCGTTGGGCTCGGAGACGGCGTCCAGACCGATGGTGTTCCCGGACTGCCAGATCGCGAACTCGGCGCCCTGCGGGTCGGTGAGTGCCGCGAACCGACCCTCCTGCATGACGTCCATCGGCGGGACGCGGACCGTGGCGCCGGACTGCTCGGCGGCCTTGGCGGTGGCGTCCGCGTCAGCGGTGCGGAAGTACGCGGTCCACGCGGACCGCGCGCCCGGATCGAGGTTGCCGAGCGCGGCGACCCGCTTGCCGTCCAGCTGGAGGAAGCCGTAGCCGCCCGCCCCGGGGACCTCCTGGAAGCTCCAGCCGAAGACCGCGCCGTAGAAGGCGGCGGTCGCGCGGATGTCCGGGCTGCCCAGGTCGAGCCAGCAGGGCGAGCCGATGGGGAAGTCGGTGGTGAGCATGAGGTGGTGCTCCTTCGACGGAGAGTGACCGGGGCAGTCCGTCGGGCGCGCGCCCCTCCCCGGCCACCTGTGAGTCTGCCCCCGGGCACTGACATCCGCATTTCTGGACCGCCACCGTGTATCTCGATTGCCCCCGCCGTCACGGCTCCGTATCGTGCTGGGCAACGCGTCGACGGAGACGAGTAGCCAGGGATCACGCGAGCAGAGAGAACCGCCGGAAGCTGGGAAGGCGGTCCCGCGCCCCGAGGCGAAGACCCTCCCGAGCGCGGGGAGGAACGGCCCCACCCCGGTGGCGGTCCAATGCCCCGCCGGCCGGCCCCCGTCACCGGGCCAGAGCGAGGCCGTCACCGCGACGTGACGGCGAAAGTGCGGTGGTACCGCGAGTTGCCCTTCTCGCCCGCACTCCCAAGGGATCATGACGACGTCCTTCGGAGGACCGCAATGATCCACAGCCGTGTCCGTGTCTCGGACCTGCGAGAACACCTCGGCCATACCGTTTCCGTGTGCGGCTGGGTGCACGCCCTCCGCCTCCAGCGCGCGATGCAGTTCGTCATCGTGCGGGACGGCACCGGCCTGGTGCAGGTCACCCACAAGCGTGACGGCGGGCCGCTGGAGGCCCGGCTCGAAGCCCTCACACCCGAGTCCGCCGTCAGGATCACCGGCCGTGTCGTCGACGCGGCGCAGGTCGGACTCGGCGGTCTGGAGCTCGTGCCCGAGACGGTCGAAGTGCTGAACCCGGCCGCCACTCCGCTGCCGATCGACGACCGCACCGGCCCCGAGCAGCGCCTCGACTGGCGTCACCTGGACGTGCGCCGCCGCCCCGCCGCCCGACTGCTGTTCGCCGTGCAGACCACCCTGGAACAGGGCATGCGCGAGTACGCCTACGCGCGGGGCGCCACCGAGATGCACACTCCCAAGCTCATGGGCACCGCCTCGGAGTCCGGCGCGGAGGTCTTCGAACTCGGCTACTTCGGGCGCAGCGCCTACCTGGCGCAATCGCCCCAGTTCTTCAAGCAGATGGCCATCGCGGCGGGCATCGACACGGTCTTCGAGATCGGTCCCGTCTTCCGTGCCGAGCCGTCGTTCACCTCCCGGCACGCCACCGAGTTCACCGGCGTCGACGTCGAACTGGCCTGGATCGACGGGGTCGAGGACGTGATGGCCTTCGAGGAGGGGATGCTCGCCCACGCGATCGCCAAGGTCGCCGAACTGCACGGCGCGGCCATCGCCGAGCACTTCGGCGTCCGGGTCACCGTGCCCACGACGCCCTTCCCCCGCGTCACCATGGCCGAGGCCCAGCAGATCCTGCGCGAGGGCGGCTGGGACCCGTCGGGAACCAGGGAGGACCTGGACCCGGAGGGCGAGCGCGCAATCTCGGCGCACCTCCGGCGGGCCACCGGCCACGAATTCGTCTTCGTCACCCACTACCCGGTCGGCGCCCGGCCCTTCTACCACATGCGCCCCGCCGACGACCCCGGCCTCACCCTGAGCTTCGACCTGCTCTGGAACGGCCTGGAAGTCACCACCGGCGCCCAGCGCGAGCACCGCTACGACGTCCTGCTGGAGCAGGCCGCCGAGAAGGGCCTGCGCCCCGAGCCGATGCGGGACTACCTCAACGCCTTCCGCTACGGCTGCCCGCCGCACGGCGGCCTCGGCATGGGCCTCGGCCGGGTCCTGATGGTCCTGCTCGGCCTCACCTCCATCCGCGACGCCACCTTCCTCTTCCGCGGCCCGAACCGGCTCACCCCGTAGGCGGGTTGCGGCGGCGCCCGGCGTGCTCCTGCGCAGGAAGTCGGCCCGGCCGACTTCCTGCGCAGGAGGAGCTAGGGCCGGGGCAGCGGCAGGACGTGGCGGAGGGCCTCGACGGCGTCCGGGGGGCCGTCGACGGTGAGGGTGGTGCGGGCGCCGCGGCCGAAGGCGAAGAGGACCAGTTCGGCGGGTTCGCCGGTGAGCTGGACGGTGGGGGCGCCGGCCGGGCCGACGGTGAGGGACCGGCCGTCGGGGCGGGCGAGGGTGAGGCGGACGGGGGAGTGACGGCCCGCCTCGAAGCGGGCGAGGAGGGGAAGCCGGCGCCAGAGGGCCTCGGCGCGGCCGGGCGGGACGGGCTGGGCGGTCCAGTTCTCACCCGCCCGGGCGACGTCCTCGGCGTGGACGAAGTACTCGACCGTGTTGGCCGCTTCGTCCGCACCGGGGAGGGCGAAGAGCGAATAGACCGGGGGCCCGGCGCGGAAGAGCCGGACCAGTTCCTCGTACGGCCGCTCCGCGTAGCCCGCCTGCACCCGCCTGGTCCAGCCGGCCAGCGCGCCGACCCGGATGCCGGGCGCCGCGTCGGCGCGGCGCTCGCGGATCACCAGGTGGGCGGCGAGGTCCCGGGTGGTCCACCCGGCGCACAGGGTGGGGGCGTCGGGCCCCGCGGCGGTCAGGAGTTCGGCGAGGCGGTGGCGTTCGGCGAGGGCGTGGTTCGACATGGCGTCAGCCTAGGGCGTGGGGCGACACGGGCAGGGCTTACGGCCGCAGCCGGCCGGTGAGTTTGGGAGCGCCCTGCTTGCTGCCGGCGGTGAGGGTGCAGGTGTAGTCGCGCCAGCCCTGTTGGTAGTTGGTCAGGGCGGGGCCGAACTGGCGGGGGTAGTAGGGCTTGCCGTCGGGCTGGTGGGCCTTGGCGGCGGTGTCGGCGTCCTTGCAGCCGTCGCGCATGGCGAGGGCGATGGGGATCTCGCCGGTGAGGCCGTCGGGGAGTACGAGGTCGGCGATGACTTCGCCGTCGTGCGGTGTGGCGCAGGGGCGTTCCTCGGCCTTGGTGATCACCGGGCTGAGTTGGGGGTGGTCGAAGCAGGTGCCCACCGGGAAGAAGGCGTACGGGGGTTGTGGCTTGGTGGGAGTGGGGGTCGGTGTCGGCGTCGGGGTGGCCGTGAGGGAGGGCGGGGGCGGGGGCGGTGCGGCTGCGGGCTCGGGGGCGTCCTCGGGCCAGAGCAGCACGGTGGCCACCACCGCGAGCAGCACGGCCAGGACGGTGGCGACGGAGATCACCAGGCCCCGGGACGGACGGGAGGCGGCGGCTTCGGGCGGCTGCTGCTCGGAGGTCATGGGCTGAGGATGGCCCAGTCGGGCCCCGCCCGGCAGGCGGTTGGAGGAACTGACTCCGAACGGGCCGTCTGCGAACCAGTCGTCCCCTTCGGCGACCGTGGCCGGGCTGACACAATGGCCCCATGTCCACCACACCCGCCGCTCCCGGCACCACCGCCCTCGACCCGGCGATCGCCGCCCGCCTCAAGCGCACCGAGGACGGCCTGCTCCCGGCCATCGCGCAGCAGTACGACACCGGCGAGGTGCTGATGCTGGGCTGGATGGACGACGAGGCGCTGCACCGCACGCTCACCACGGGCCGTTGCACCTACTGGAGCCGCAGCCGCCGCGAGTACTGGGTGAAGGGGGACACCTCCGGTCACGCCCAGGCGGTCAAGTCGGTGGCCCTCGACTGCGACGGCGACACCCTGCTGGTCAAGGTCGACCAGACCGGCGCGGCCTGCCACACCGGCGACCGCACCTGCTTCGACGCCGACGTGCTCCCGCTCGGCTGACCCAAGAACCCGTCCTGACTCCAGAAGGTGCCGCCCCGCATGGACCTCGAAGCCTTCCGCAAGCTCGCCGTCGACACCCGGGTCATCCCCGTCACCCGCAGGCTCCTCGCGGACGGCCTCACCCCGATCGGCCTCTACCGCAGCCTCGCCGAGGAACGGCCCGGCACCTTCCTGCTGGAGTCCGCCGAGCAGGGCGTCTGGTCGCGCTACTCCTTCGTGGGCGTGCGCAGCGCCGCCGTGCTGACGGCCGGCCCGGACGGCGACGCCCGCTGGCTGGGCACCCCGCCGGTGGGCATCCCCACCGACGGTGACCCGCTGGAGGTGCTGCGCGCCGCCCTGGCGGCGCTGCACACCCCGCGCCGCGCCGACGACGGCCTGCCGCCGCTGACCGGCGGCCTCGTCGGCTACCTCGGGTACGACGTCGTCCGCCGGCTGGAGAAGCTGCCCGACCTCAATCCGGACGACCTCCGGCTGCCCGAGCTGACCATGCTGCTCGCCACCGACCTCGCGGTGCTCGACCATCTGGACGGCACGGTGCTGCTGATCGCCAACGCCGTCAACCACAACGACCTGGCCAGCGGCGTGGACGAGGCCCACGCGGACGCGGTGGCACGCCTGGACGCGATGGAGGCCGGCCTGCTGAAGCCGGTCGACCCGGGCCTGGCGACGTTCACCCCGGCCGGCCCCGGCGAGGTGCACTCGCCGTTCGGCGGGGCGCCGTACCGGGCCGCGGTGGAGGAGGTCAAGGAGCGCATCCGGGCCGGCGAGGCCTTCCAGGTGGTGCCCTCGCAGCGCTTCGAGGCGCCCTGCCAGGCCTCCGCGCTGGACGTCTACCGCGTGCTGCGCACCACCAACCCCAGCCCGTACATGTACCTGTTCCGCTTCCCCGGGCCGGACGGCGGTGCCGAGGGCGGTTTCGACGTGGTCGGTTCCAGCCCGGAGGCGCTGGTCAAGGTCGCCGACGGCGAGGCGATGCTGCACCCGATCGCCGGGACCAGGCACCGCGGCGCGACCCCGCACGAGGACGCGGCGCTGGCCGCCGAGCTGCTCGCCGACC
Source organism: Kitasatospora sp. NPDC017646 (assembly GCF_044329365.1). Taxonomy (NCBI): domain Bacteria; kingdom Bacillati; phylum Actinomycetota; class Actinomycetes; order Kitasatosporales; family Streptomycetaceae; genus Kitasatospora; species Kitasatospora sp. NPDC017646. Next base: position 547,120 of record NZ_JBIRJC010000002.1, read on the forward strand.
CCAAGGAGCGGGCGGAGCACCTGATGCTGGTCGACCTCGGCCGCAACGACCTGGGCCGGGTCTGCGAGCCGGGTAGCGTCGAGGTGGTCGACTTCATGCAGATCGAGCGCTACAGCCACGTGATGCACATCGTCTCGACGGTGACCGGCAAGCTCGCTCCCGGGCGGAGCGCCTTCGACGTGCTGACCGCCTGCTTCCCGGCCGGCACCCTCTCCGGCGCGCCCAAGCCCCGGGCGATGCGGATCATCGAGGAGCTGGAGCCGACCCGGCGCGGCCTGTACGGCGGCTGCGTCGGCTACCTGGACTTCGCCGGGGACTCGGACACCGCGATCGCGATCCGCACCGCGGTGCTGCGCGACGGCACCGCGTACGTGCAGGCGGGCGCGGGCGTGGTCGCCGACTCCGACCCGCACGGCGAGGACACCGAGTGCCGCAACAAGGCGGCCGCCGTGCTGCGGGCCGTCGCCACCGCCAATACGCTGCGCAGGCCGGAACTGTCCTGAGGCGTGAGGAGGCGGCCGGGATGGCCGAGGTGCCGTACGACGAGCTGTGCCGGGAGGTCGTGCTCGCCGCCGCTGTGCGGATCAGGGACGAACTCGGGGGCCGGGGCCGGGTGTTGTCCGGGGTCCTGGTCGACTTCCCGGCCGCCCACGGGCCGCTCGCCCCGGACCTGGCGGTGATCGCCCCGGACGCCGTCCACCACGCCGGGGGCCGGTACGCCGCCTCCGACGTCGAGGCGGTGCTGGAGGTGTCGCACCCGGGCCGCGACCACGCCTGGGCACGGGCCTGCGCGGAGAGCGGCGTGCCGCTGTACGTGGTGGTCGACCCGGCCGCCGCCGTCTGCACCGTGCACACCGCTCCGTCCCCCGCCGGGGCGTACCGGGAGGCCGAGCGGGTGCCCTTCGGCAACGACCTGTTCCTGCCGCTGGGCGGGCGCACGGTGGTGCTGCGGACGGACGGGTTCCCCACCCCGGGTACGGCGTAGCGCGCGGCCCGGGGGATAGTGGACGGGTGACCGCTGCAGACCCCACCCCCACCCCCGCCCCCGCCGCTCCCGCCACGCCCGCGGCCGGCCGCCGCACCCTCGGCGTGATGCTGCTGCTGACCGTGCTGAGCGCCGTGCTGGTGCTGACCGCGGCCGGGCGGGTCTGGGCCGAGGGCCGGGCCGGCACCCTGGACGTGTCCGTCACCGGCGGCAAGATCTCCGAACTGCCGGGCGGGCTGGCCCTGGTGGGCCTGGCCGCGGCCGTCGCGGTGTTCGCGGTGCGCGGCGTCGGCCGGCTCGCGGTCGGTGCGCTGACCCTGCTGGCCGGGCTGGGCGCGGCCGCCGCCTCGGTGGCCGGGGCCTCGGACACCGCCGCGCTGGACTCCGCCGCCTCCGGCAAGCTGGCCCTGGCCGGCTCGACCGCCACCGAGGTCTCGCACACCGGCTGGCCGTGGGTCGCCCTGGCCGGCGGGCTGCTGCTGGCCGTCGCCGGGCTGATCACCCTGCGCTACGGCCGCGGCTGGCCGGCCATGGGCAACCGCTACGAGGCGCCCACCCGCAAGGCGCCGGCGAAGGCCGACACGCCGGGTGACCTGTGGAAGGCCCTGGACCGCGGCGAGGACCCGACCGCGGTCTGAGGCCCCCGCCCGACCAGCGGGTGTGACGCGATAGACCCGGCACCCGCTTTGGGGTGGCTGTGTGTGGCCCGGCACAATGGGACCCGTCAACCCGCCGGCGGCCCCGCAGGCCCGGCCGGGCCCCGAGAGCCTAGGAGCACCATCGATGTCAGCAGCTGCACACGGCCACACCACCGCCGCCTGGACCGGCGTCGTCATCTCCTTCGTCGGCTTCGGCATCGCGGGCGTCGCCATGATCCTGCCGTCGCCGCTGCTGGTCATCGCCGGTCTGGCGGTTGTTCTCGTGGGCGGCATCGTCGGCAAGGCCATGTCGATGGCGGGCATGGGCAAGCAGCCCAGCGCCAACGTCTACAAGTCGGTCGAGGAGCAGTCCGCGGCCCGCAAGGCCGCCGTCGAGGGCCGCGAGACCGTCGCGGCCTGACCGGGGATTCGCACAACCGAACGGCGGGCGCGCCACGCCCGCCGTTCCGTTCTGTCCGGGCCCGGTCCGGGCACAATCGGGGCGTGAACGCCGCCCCCACCGCCTCCGCCCCGCCACCCGTGCTGCGCCGGATGGGTCCGCCGCTGGCCGCGCTGGCGGCGGTGGCCGTCCCCGCCGGTTACGTCGCGGCGGTGGACCCGAACGCCCCCGGGCACTACCCCGACTGCCCCTTCCTGACCGCCACCGGCTGGTGGTGCCCCGGCTGCGGGGGCCTGCGCTGCGTCCACGCGCTGGCCCACGGGGACCTCACCGGCGCCCTGCACGACAACGCGGTGGCCGTCCTGCTGTTCGCCGTCCTGGGGGTGCTCTGGCTGCGCTGGGGCTGGGCCGCGCTGACCATGGGGCCGCCGGTCCGGGTCTCGGTCGGGGCCCGGCGCTGGGCGCTGATCGGCCTGCTGGTGCTGGTGTTCGAGGTGGTGCGCAACCTGCCGATCGGGGCGGGGCTGGCGCCGCCGGTGGTCTGAGGGCCCCGGGCGGGTGGTCCGGCTGCTCCCGGCGACCAGGACCGGGCGGTCCCCGGGACCGCCGGGAATCCGGTGGAGAGCCGGTGAAGCCGCAGCTGGGAGCCGTCGGGGCGCGCGTCCCGTTCCGCGAGACGCGGACCGGGCGGATGCGCTGAGCGTCCCGGGTGCCGATACCATCGAAGTGCCGACGGGCCCCCGCCCGTCCGGCTCGCGCTGGCGAACCAGCAGAAATGATGGGGGCTCCTGAGTGAGTGTGCTCGACTCGATCATCGAAGGGGTCCGCGAGGACCTCGCCGAGCGGCAGGCCCGGGTCTCCCTGGACGAGCTCAAGGCGCTCGCGGCCAAGGCCCCGGAGGCCAAGGACGGCGTCGCCGCCCTCAGGGGCGACGGGGTCCGGGTGATCTGCGAGGTCAAGCGCTCCAGCCCGTCCAAGGGCGCGTTGGCCTCGATCGCCGACCCGGCCGCCCTGGCCCGCGACTACGCGGCCGGCGGTGCCGCCGCGATCAGCGTGCTGACCGAGCAGCGCCGCTTCGGCGGGTCGCTCGCCGACCTGGACGCGGTCCGCGCCGCGGTGGACACCCCGCTGCTGCGCAAGGACTTCATCGTCACCGCCTACCAGCTGTGGGAGGCCCGCGCGCACGGCGCGGACCTCGCGCTGCTGATCGTCGCAGCCCTGGACCAGCCGGCCCTGGTGTCGCTGATCGAGCGCGCCGAGTCGATCGGCCTCACCCCGCTGGTCGAGGTGCACGACGAGGACGAGATCAAGCGCGCGGTGGACGCCGGGGCGCGGATCATCGGCGTCAACGCCCGCAACCTGAAGACCCTCGAGGTCGACCGCAGCACGTTCGAGAACGTGGTGCACGCCATCCCGGACGGCGTCGTCAAGGTCGCCGAGTCCGGTGTGCGCGGCCCGCTGGACGTGATCAACTACGCCAACCTGGGCGCCGACGCGGTGCTGGTCGGCGAGTCGCTGGTGACCGGCAAGGACCCGCGGGCCGCGGTCGCCGACCTGGTCGCGGCGGGCGCCCACCCGGCCGTCCGGCACAAGGACTGACGCGCCCGGATGAAGATCGCCACCCGCCTCGCCCCCGGCTGCCGCCCGCGCGGCTGCCGCGCGCCCGCACGCCGGGTGCTGGGGCGACGGGTGCGGTACGTGATCGGCTGCGAGCCGGGGCAGGTACCGGGGCGGCGATGGCGCGTGACGCACGGCTGAACCAGCCGATCAGACGTCACCGTCATCCATCTCCGCAAGGGAAACCACCATGTCCGAGAAGGACTACCTGCCCGGCGCCCAGGTGCCGGACGCCCGCGGCTACTTCGGCGCGTACGGCGGCCGCTTCATCCCCGAGGCGCTGGTCGCCGCGGTCGAGCAGGTCGCCGAGGAGTACGAGAAGGCCAAGGCCGACCCGGCCTTCGCCGCCGAGCTCGACGGGCTGCTGAAGGACTACACCGGCCGCCCGAGCCCGCTGACCGACGTGCACCGCTTCTCCGCCGAGGCGGGCGGCGCGCGGATCCTGCTCAAGCGCGAGGACCTCAACCACACCGGCTCGCACAAGATCAACAACGTGCTGGGCCAGGCCCTGCTCACCAAGCGGATGGGCAAGACCCGGATCATCGCCGAGACCGGCGCCGGCCAGCACGGGGTGGCCACCGCCACCGCCTGCGCCCTGTTCGGCTTCGACTGCACCATCTACATGGGCGAGGTCGACACCGAGCGCCAGGCGCTCAACGTCGCCCGGATGCGGATGCTCGGCGCCGAGGTGATCGCCGTCAAGTCCGGCAGCCGGACGCTCAAGGACGCCATCAACGAGGCCTTCCGCGACTGGGTCGCCAACGTCGACTCCACCCACTACCTGTTCGGGACCGTCGCCGGGCCGCACCCCTTCCCGATGATGGTCCGCGACTTCCACCGGATCATCGGCGTCGAGGCCCGGCAGCAGGTCCTCGACCGCACCGGGCGGCTGCCCGACGCGGTGGTCGCCTGCGTCGGCGGCGGCTCCAACGCGATGGGCATCTTCCACGAGTTCATCCCGGACGCCGGAGTGCGGCTGATCGGCTGCGAGGCGGCCGGTGAGGGCGCCGAAACCCCCAAGCACGCCGCCACCCTGACCAAGGGCGACCCGGGCGTGCTGCACGGCTCCCGGACGTACGTCCTCCAGGACGAGGACGGGCAGACCATCGAGTCGCACTCCATCTCGGCCGGGCTCGACTACCCGGGCGTCGGACCGGAGCACGCCTGGCTGAAGGACACCGGACGGGCCGAGTACCGGCCGGTGACGGACGACGCGGCCATGCAGGCACTGCGGCTGCTGTCCCGCACCGAGGGCATCATCCCGGCCATCGAGAGCGCCCACGCGCTCGCCGGGGCCCTGGACCTGGGCCGCGAGCTCGGGCCGGAGGCGACCATCCTGGTCTCGCTCTCCGGGCGCGGGGACAAGGACATGCACACCGCGGCCCAGTACTTCGGGCTGTACGACGAGCCGGCCGGCGGCCAGGCCGAGGGGGGTAAGTGATCATGGCTCCGAAGCTGAGTGCCGGCAAGCTGAGCGGCCGTCTGGCGGCCGCCAAGGCCGAGGACAGGGCCGCGCTGATCGGCTACCTCCCGGCCGGGTTCCCCACCGTCGACGGCGGGATCCGGGCGGTCGGCGCGCTGATCGAGGGCGGCTGCGACGTCGTCGAGATCGGCCTGCCGCACTCCGACCCGGTCCTGGACGGGGCCGTCATCCAGACCGCCGACGACATCGCGCTGCGCGGTGGGGTGCGGATCAAGGACGTGCTGCGCACCGTCCAGGAGGTGGCCGCCGCGCACCCCGCGACGGCGGTTCTGGTGATGACGTACTGGAACCCGGTCGACCGCTACGGGGTGGCGCGCTTCGCGGCCGACCTCGCCGCGGCGGGCGGGGCGGGCTGCATCCTGCCGGACCTGCCGGTGGAGGAGTCCGAGGAGTGGCGCAAGGCGGCGGACGCCCACGGGCTGGACACCGTGTTCGTGGTCGCCCCCAGCAGCAAGGACGCGCGGCTCGCCGAGGTCACGGCCGCGGGCAGCGGGTTCGTGTACGCGGCCGCGGTGATGGGCGTGACCGGGACCCGCTCGGCGGTCGGATCCCTGGCCGAGGACCTGGTCGCCCGCACCCGGGCCACGACGGACCTGCCGGTGTGCGTCGGCCTCGGCGTCTCGAACGCGGAGCAGGCGGCGCAGGTCGCCCGGTTCGCGGACGGGGTGATCGTGGGGTCGGCGTTCGTGAAGCGGATCCTGGAGGCCGGCGAGGACGAGGCGGCGGCGCTGGACGGTGTCCGGGCGCTCGCCGGTGAGCTCGCGGCAGGAGTGCGCAGGCGCTGACCCGCAGCCGGTGGCCGAGGTGACGGCCCGCCACCCCTTCGAGGGGTGGCGGGCCGTCCTGCTGCGCGGGCCCGGCTCCCCGCCGTCAGCTTCGGGGTGGCCCCGAACGGGTGAACCGCGGCGGCGACACGCATCAGGCGGGGTTGACCGGCGTTGAGTGGAGGGACGAGTGCACGGACAACGTGTACGGGGGTAGTCGAGCGAACGAAGGGGTGAGCGCCGGTGGCGGGTCTTCACCGGGCCGTGCTGCTGCGGGCGGCGGCTGCCGCGCTGGCCCTGGGCGCCGCGGTCGGCGCGCACACCGAGGTGGGGCAGGCACTGGCCAAGCGGGGGGCCGAGCGGGCGGAGCGGGACGCGGTGGCCTGTGCGGAGGCGGCGCGCTGGGACGCGGCCGAGCGGGCGGCCCGGCCGCAGCGCGAAGGGCGCCCGGAACTGTTCGATCCGGGGCGGATGCCGGGGTGCCGGTGACGCGGATGTGTTCGAGGGAATCGGACAGAACATCACTCGTCCGGCTTAATTCCTGAATCCGGAGGAACCGCCCCTCCTCCCTCGCGGTTCATCAGGAAGTGAACGAGTTTCCCGAGGGGGGTCCCCTGATGGCCGGCCCGGCAGTGCAGCCCGGTGACTCCGCGCCCGAGTCGTCGGTGCGGCAGCCGCTGCCGGCCTGGAGCGAGTGGGCGGGCACGGCCGTGCGGCTCGGCCTGGCAGTGGTCTGGGGGTGGGCGGGGCTGGCCAAGATCGCCGATCCGGCGGAGGCCGCCCAGGCCGTCCGGGCGTACGAGATCCTGCCCGAGGGCCTGGTCAAGCCGATCGGTTATGGGCTGCCCTTCCTGGAGCTGGCGCTCGCCCTGCTGCTGGTGACCGGGCTCGGGGTCCGGCTGGTGGCCGGAGTCTCCGCGCTGCTGCTGCTCACCTTCATCACCGGGATCGCCTCGGCCTGGGCGCGCGGCATCTCGATCGACTGCGGCTGCTTCGGCGGCGGCGGGCACGTCGACGCCTCCCGGACCGAGTACCTCCAGGAGATCCTGCGCGACACCGGGTTCCTGTTGCTGGCCGGGTGGCTGCTGTGGCGGCCCCGCACCCGGCTCTCGGCCGACGGCCGGCTGGCGAGCTGAACCGTCCGGCCCTTCCCATCCCCGCACCCGACGAAGGCTCCCCGACCGTGGACGTCAACGCTATGAGCGAGAAGAACCGAGAAGGCAAGCGCACCGCCCGCGAGCGGATGCTGGAACAGCGGGCGGCCGAACAGGCCTCCTCCCGGCGCAGGAAGAAGCTGATCGTCGGCGGGTCCGTGCTCGCGGTGATCGCCGCCGCGGTGGTCACCGGCGTCACGGTGCAGAACCAGCGCTCCAAGCCGGAGACCCCGACCGCCGCCCCGGCTGGGACGATCGGCGACAAGAACCTGGTCATCCCGGTCGGCGCCGGCAACGCGCCGTCCGTCCTCACGGTGTACGAGGACCCGCGCTGCCCGGCCTGCGGCATGTTCGAGCGCGAGTTCTCGGCGACCATCGACCAGCTGGAGGACGCCGGAAAGATCTACACCAACGCCCACATCGTGTCCTTCATCGACCGGTCACTGCCGGGCAAGGGCTCCAAGAACGGCGCCAACGCGCTGGCCTGCGCCCAGGACGCCGGGCACTTCCGGGACTTCCACGACGTGCTGTACCGCAACCAGCCGGACGAGACCAACGACGCCTTCGGCAACAAGGCCGTCCTGCTCAACCTGGCGAAGCAGGTGAACGGGCTGGACACGCCCGGGTTCCAGGCCTGCGTCAACGACAACAAGTACGGCGGATGGGTGTCGTCGGTGCAGCAGGACTTCGACAAGTCCAGCTACAAGTCGACCCCGACCGTGCTGCTCAACGGCAAGCCGATCTACCCGAAGAACGGCGACGAGGACATCACCCCGGCGAACCTGGCGAAGTGGGTCGACGCCGCCAACCAGGGCAAGCAGCTGGGCACGGCGGGCTCGCACGGGCAGACCCCGGCGCCCACCGCCGCCGCTTCGGAGGCCAACAACCCGTCACCGACGGCGGGCTGAGCCGCCGCGCCACCGCCGCCGCTCCCGCCGACGGGAGGGGCGGCGGTGGCCGTTGTTCGGTTTCTGTGACCCCGTGGGTGTCCGGCCGGGACGTCGGACCCTGTAGCGTCGGAACCGCCATGGATATCGCCTACATTCCCAGCCCGTCGCGGGGCGTCCTCCACCTCGGACCGATCCCGCTGCGCGCCTACGCCTTCTGCATCATCCTCGGGGTCGTCGCAGCCGTCTGGCTCGGCAGCAAGCGCTGGGTCGCCCGGGGCGGTGCCAAGCACACCGTCGGCGACATCGCCGTCTGGGCCGTGCCCTTCGGCCTGGTCGGCGGCCGGCTGTACCACGTGATCACCGACCACCAGCTGTACTTCGGCGAGGGGAAGAACCCCTGGAACGCCTTCAAGATCTGGGAGGGCGGCCTCGGGATCTGGGGCGCGGTCGCGCTGGGCGCGGTCGGCGCCTGGATCGGCTGCCGCCGCCGGGGCGTACCGCTGCCCGCGTACGCCGACGCCATCGCTCCGGGCATCGCGCTCGCACAGGCGATGGGCCGCTGGGGCAACTACTTCAACCAGGAGCTGTACGGGCGGCCGACCACGCTGCCGTGGGGCCTGGAGATCCACAAGACGCTGCCCGACGGCGAGGTGGTGAGCGGCGTCTACCACCCGACCTTCCTGTACGAGTCGCTGTGGTGCGTGGGTGTGGCGCTGCTGGTGATGTGGGTCGACCGGCGCTGGAAGCTGGGACACGGCCGGGCCTTCGCGGTGTACGTGGCCGCGTACACGGTGGGCCGGTTCTGGATCGAGTACCTGCGGATCGACGAGGCGCACCACTACCTGGGCCTGCGGCTCAACGACTGGACGTCCATCGTGGTGTTCGTCGGCGCCGTGGCGTACTTCGTGATCGTCGGGAAGAAGCGGCCCGGGCGCGAGGACCCGGCGAGCATCGACCCGGCGGCGCACGTCGACGCGGAGCAGGCCGAGGAGAAGGCCGCCGAGAAGAAGGCCGCCGAGGGGAGGGCGGCCGACGGGAAGGCGAAGGCCGAGGAGCCGAGCGAGAAGGTGGACGGGGAGAAGCCGTCCCGGATCGTGGATGGGGAGACGGGCGGGGAAGCGGCCGCGGAACCCGCCGCCGCGGCCGCCGAGAAGAGCGGCGAGGACGCCAAGAACCCGATCTGAGCAGGCACTTCCGCTGACTGGGGCTGCCCTTCGCAAGGCTTGCGAAGGGCAGCCTCAGCATCGTTCGGCAAGCCTTGTCTTGCTGGAAATGCCCAGGTCAAGCGGGCTACGGTCGGGGCGACGAACGAAGACGAGGGGAACACGACCGTGACTGCGAGCACCCTGGAAGCCGAGCCCGCCCAGCACCCGCGGATACCCGCGGCGGACCACCACCGGGACGTCAACGGCGGCTGGTTGCGGCCCGCGGTGTTCGGCGCGGTGGACGGCCTGGTGTCCAACTTCGCGCTGATGACCGGTGTGGTCGGCGGGGCGGCGTCCAACGGCACGGTGATCCTGACCGGCCTGGCGGGCCTGGCGGCCGGCGCCTGCTCGATGGCGGCGGGGGAGTACACCTCGGTGGCCTCGCAGCGGGAGCTGGTGCAGGCCGAGATCGAGGCCGAGCGGCTGGAGCTCAGCCGCAACCCGCACGGCGAGCTGGCCGAGCTGGCGCAGCTGTACGTCTCGCGCGGGGTGGAGCCGGAGCTCGCCCACGAGGTGGCCCGGCAGCTGTCCCGCGACCCGGAGCTGGCGCTGGAGATCCACGCCCGGGAGGAGCTGGGGATCGACCCCACCGACCTGCCCTCGCCGCTGGTCGCGGCCGGCTCGTCCTTCCTGTGCTTCGCCCTCGGCGCGCTGCTGCCGCTGCTGCCGTACCTGCTGGGGGCCACCTCGCTGCTGCCCGCGCTGGTGCTCGCGGCGCTCGGCCTGTTCGGCTGCGGCGCGGTGGTGGCCCGGGTGACGGCCCGCAGCTGGTGGTTCAGCGGGCTGCGGCAGCTGGTGCTGGGCGGGGCCGCGGCCGGGGTGACGTACCTGCTGGGGTGGCTGATCGGCGGGCACGTCGGGTAGTGGGCGCTGGTCGGCGGTGTCGACGGCACTTGCATGGTTATGCCGGGAAGTGCGTGACGTTTCACACATGGACGTCGCGCGCCGCCCGGCTTCGTCTCGTCATCCGGCGCTCGCAGCCGCGGATTCGCATCCGCTGGGCCCCGTCCCGGAATGGATTCCCAGGCGCCCGTGATCGGCCTGTGTGGCGTCCCGGTTTCGCCCCTGTTTCGGGCGGGGGGTCGTTGGGCACAATGGCCGGGACGTGCACTGTGGCGCGTCCTCTTCTTCCAGCCCCCTGACCTGCGTGTCCGTCCCGCCATGTGGACGGGATATTCCGCTTCTCGGGATCCTGGGCAACCATGTAACTCGCACGACACGTACCACCGCATCAGGGCCAACGTCGTCCCTACTTGCACCAACTTGCCGAAAGACGACGACGGGAGAGCCGATGCTGTCTGCATCCATGCACTCCGCCAACGAGCCTCAGGCCGGCGCCGCCCGCCAGCCGTACGCGCTCGTGCCGGATGCGCGACCTGCTGCTCAGGGCCTGTACGACCCGCGAAACGAGCACGACGCCTGTGGCGTCGGTTTCGTCGCCACGCTGACCGGCATCGCCGACCACACGATCGTCGAGCAGGCGCTGAACGTCCTGCGCAACCTGGAGCACCGCGGCGCCACCGGCGCCGAGCCGGACTCCGGTGACGGCGCCGGCATCCTGACCCAGATCCCGGACGCCTTCCTGCGCGGGAAGGTCCCCTTCGACCTCCCGGCGGCCGGCTCCTACGCCGTCGGCATCGCCTTCCTCCCCGACGACGACGAGGCGGACGCCGCCGCCGTCGCGCAGATCGAAGCGATCGCCGCGCAGGAGGACCTGACCGTCCTCGGCTGGCGCGATGTGCCGGTCACCCCGGACCTGCTCGGCGCCACCGCGCGCAGCGTGATGCCCCGCTTCCGCCAGCTCTTCCTCGCGAAGGACGGACTGGCCGGCATCGAGCTGGACCGCATCGCCTTCGTCGTCCGCAAGCGGGCCGAGCGCGAGGCCGGGGTGTACTTCCCGTCGCTCTCCGCCCGGACCATCGTCTACAAGGGCATGCTCACCACGGGCCAGCTGGAGCCCTTCTTCCCCGACCTGTCGGACCGCACCTACGCGTCCGCCATCGGCCTGGTGCACTCGCGGTTCTCCACCAACACCTTCCCGAGCTGGCCGCTCGCCCACCCGTACCGCTTCGTCGCGCACAACGGCGAGATCAACACGGTCAAGGGCAACCGCAACTGGATGCGCGCCCGGGAGTCCCAGCTCGCGACCGACCTGATCCCCGCCAACAAGAACGGGCAGGGTCTGGAGCGGATCTTCCCGATCTGCACCCCGGACCACTCCGACTCCGCCTCCTTCGACGAGGTCCTGGAGCTGCTCCACCTCGGCGGCCGCTCGCTGCCGCACTCGGTGCTGATGATGATCCCGGAGGCGTGGGAGAACCACGCCACCATGGACCCGGCCCGCCGGGCGTTCTACCAGTACCACTCCAACCTGATGGAGCCCTGGGACGGCCCGGCCTGCGTCACCTTCACCGACGGCACCCGGATCGGCGCCGTGCTCGACCGCAACGGCCTGCGCCCGGCCCGCTACTGGGTCACCGAGGACGGCCTGGTCGTGCTCTCCTCCGAGGTCGGCGTCCTCGACATCGACCAGCAGAAGGTGGTCCAGAAGGGCCGCCTCCAGCCCGGCAAGATGTTCCTGGTCTGCCTCGACGAGAACCGGATCGTCCCGGACGAGGAGGTCAAGGCCGCCCTGGCCGCCGAGCACCCCTACGAGGAGTGGGTCACCGGCGGGCAGATCCAGCTCGCCAAGCTGCCCGAGCGCGAGCACATCGCCCACACCCACGCCTCCGTCACCCGCCGCCAGCAGACCTTCGGCTACACCGAGGAGGAGCTGCGCGTCATCCTCGCGCCGATGGCCCGCACCGGCGCCGAGGCCCTCGGCTCGATGGGCACCGACTCGCCGATCGCCGCCCTGAGCGAGAAGCCGCGGCTGCTGTTCGACTACTTCGTGCAGCTCTTCGCACAGGTCACCAACCCGCCGCTGGACGCCATCCGCGAGGAGCTCGTCACCTCGCTGCTGTCCAACCTCGGCCCCGAGGGCAACCTGCTGGCCGCCGAAGCCGCCTCCTGCCGCTCGGTCGGCATCACCTTCCCGGTGATCGACAACGACGAGCTGGCCAAGCTCGTCCACATCAACGCCGACGGCGACCAGCCCGGGCTGAAGGCCGTCACGCTGTCCGGCCTCTACAAGGTCGCCAGCGGCGGTGAGGGCCTGGCCGCGCGCCTGGCCGCCATCGCCGCCGAGGCCGACGCCGCGATCGCCGACGGCGCCCGGATCATCGTGCTCTCCGACCGGCACTCCGACGCCGAGCACGCCCCGATCCCCTCGCTGCTGCTCACCTCCGCCATCCACCACCACCTCATCCGCACCAAGCAGCGCACCCGGGTGTCGCTGCTGGTCGAGGCCGGTGACGTCCGCGAGGTGCACCACGTCGCGCTGCTGATCGGCTACGGTGCCGGCGCGGTCAACCCGTACCTGGCGATGGAGTCGGTCGAGGACCTCGTCGCGCAAGGTACGTTCTTGAATCAGGGGGGCGTCGAGGGCGTCGAGCCCGAGAAGGCGATCAAGAACCTGATCAAGGCGCTCGGCAAGGGCGTCCTCAAGGTGATGTCCAAGATGGGCATCTCCACCGTCGCCTCCTACCGCGGCGCCCAGGTCTTCGAGGCCATCGGCCTCTCCCAGGAGCTGGTCGACGGCTACTTCGCCGGCACCACCACCAAGCTCGGCGGCATCGGCCTGGAGGAGATCGCCCGCGAGACCGCCGCCCGGCACGCCAAGGCGTACCCGGCCTCCGGCATCCCCGCCGCGCACCGCGCGCTGGAGATCGGCGGCGAGTACCAGTGGCGCCGCGAGGGCGAGCCGCACCTGTTCGACCCGGACACCGTCTTCCGGTTGCAGCACTCCACCCGCAACCGCCGGTACGACATCTTCAAGCAGTACACCGACCGGGTGAACGAGCAGTCCGAGCGACTGATGACGCTGCGCGGCCTGTTCCAGCTGGACGGCCTCGGCCGGGAGCCCATCCCGGTCGAGGAGGTCGAGCCGGTCTCCGAGATCGTCAAGCGCTTCTCCACCGGCGCCATGTCGTACGGCTCCATCTCCCGCGAGGCCCACGAGACCCTCGCCATCGCGATGAACCGCCTCGGCGGCAAGTCCAACACCGGTGAGGGCGGCGAGGACCCGGACCGCCTGTACGACCCCGAGCGCCGCTCGGCGATCAAGCAGGTCGCCTCCGGCCGGTTCGGCGTCACCTCCGAGTACCTGGTCAACGCCGACGACATCCAGATCAAGATGGCCCAGGGCGCCAAGCCCGGCGAGGGCGGCCAGCTGCCCGGCCACAAGGTGTACCCGTGGGTCGCCCGGACCCGGCACTCCACGCCCGGCGTCGGCCTGATCTCCCCGCCGCCGCACCACGACATCTACTCCATCGAGGACCTGGCCCAGCTGATCCACGACCTCAAGAACGCCAACCCGGCCGCCCGCGTCCACGTGAAGCTGGTGTCCGAGGTCGGCGTCGGGACGGTCGCGGCCGGTGTCTCCAAGGCGCACGCCGACGTCGTCCTGGTCTCCGGGCACGACGGCGGCACCGGCGCCTCGCCGCTCACCTCGCTCAAGCACGCGGGCGGACCCTGGGAGCTCGGCCTCGCCGAGACCCAGCAGACCCTGCTGCTCAACGGGCTGCGCGACCGCATCGTGGTCCAGACCGACGGCCAGCTGAAGACCGGCCGCGACGTCGTCATCGCCGCGCTGCTCGGCGCCGAGGAGTTCGGCTTCGCCACCGCCCCGCTGGTCGTCTCCGGCTGCATCATGATGCGCGTCTGCCACCTGGACACCTGCCCGGTCGGCGTCGCCACCCAGAACCCGGTGCTGCGCGAGCGCTTCTCCGGCAAGCCCGAATTCGTCGTCAACTTCTTCGAGTTCATCGCGGAGGAGGTCCGGGAGATCCTGGCCTCGCTGGGCTTCCGCTCGATCGAGGAGGCCGTCGGCCACGCCGAGCACATCGACGCCCGGGCCGCGATCGACCACTGGAAGGCCGCCGGGCTCGACCTGGCCCCGCTGTTCCACGTGCCCGCGCTGCCCGAGGGCGCCGCCCGGCACCGCACCACCACCCAGGACCACGCCCTCGACAAGGCGCTCGACAACCAGCTGATCGAGCTGGCCCAGGACGCTCTGGAACGCGGCGAGTCGGTCCGGTTCGAGCTGCCGATCCGCAACGTCAACCGCACCGTCGGCACCATGCTCGGCCACGAGGTGACCAAGCGGTACCGCGGCGAGGGCCTGCCGGAGGGGACGATCGACGTCACCTTCACCGGCTCGGCCGGGCAGTCCTTCGGTGCCTTCGTGCCCAGGGGCATCACCCTGCGGCTGGAGGGCGACGCCAACGACTACGTCGGCAAGGGCCTCTCCGGCGGCGTGATCGTCGTGCGCCCGGCACGCGAGGCCGCGGCCATCGGCAACGACGCCCAGAACCACGTGATCGCCGGCAACACCATCGGCTACGGCGCCACCTCCGGCCGGATCCACCTGCGCGGCAAGGCCGGTGAGCGCTTCGCCGTCCGCAACTCCGGAGCCACTCTCGTCGTCGAGGGCGTCGGCGACCACGGCCTGGAGTACATGACCGGCGGCCGGGTCGTCATCCTCGGCGAGACCGGACGCAACCTCGCGGCCGGCATGTCCGGCGGCATGGCCTACGTCCTGGACCTGCGCCCCGCCAACGTCAACGACGGCCTGGTGGGCATCGAGGCCCCCACCGCCGACGACCGCGACTGGCTGCGCGAGACCGTGCAGCAGCACTACGAGGAGACCGGCTCCACCGTCGCCGCCGAACTCCTGGCCGACTGGGGCAGCGGGGTCTCCCGCTTCTCCAAGATCATGCCGACCGACTACAAGGCAGTGCTCGCCGCCAAGGACGCCGCTGAGCGCGCTGGCCTCTCCGAGGCCGAGACCACTCGCAAGATGATGGAGGCGGCACATGGCTGACCCCAAGGGCTTCCTGACCACGCCCAAGCAGCTGGCCGAGCGACGGCCCGTGGACGTTCGCATCCGGGACTGGAACGAGGTCTACGTCGAGCGCAGCCTCCTGCCGATCATCACCAAGCAGGCCGGCCGCTGCATGGACTGCGGCATCCCGTTCTGCCACAACGGCTGCCCGCTCGGGAACCTCATCCCCGAGTGGAACGACCTCGCCTACCGCGACGACTTCACCGGCGCCATCGAGCGGCTGCACGCCACCAACAACTTCCCGGAGTTCACCGGGCGGCTGTGCCCGGCGCCCTGCGAGTCGGCCTGCGTGCTCGGCATCAACCAGGACGCGGTGACCATCAAGAACGTCGAGGTCACCATCATCGACAAGGCCTGGGACCGCGGCGGGGTCACCCCGCAGGTCCCCGAGCGGCTCTCCGGCAAGACCGTCGCCGTCGTCGGCTCCGGCCCGGCCGGCCTGGCCGCCGCCCAGCAGCTCACCCGGGCCGGGCACACCGTGGTGGTGTACGAGCGCGCCGACCGCATCGGCGGGCTGCTGCGCTACGGCATCCCCGAGTTCAAGATGGAGAAGCGCCACATCAACCGCCGCATCGAGCAGATGCGCGCGGAGGGCACCCGCTTCCGCACCGGCGTGCACGTGGGCGAGGACATCACCGGGCAGCAGCTGCGCGAGCGCTTCGACGCCGTCGTGGTCGCCGCCGGCGCCACCACCGCCCGCGACCTGCCTGTGCCCGGGCGCGAGCTCAAGGGCGTCCACCAGGCCATGGAGTACCTGCCGCTGGCCAACAAGGTGCAGGAGGGCGACCTCGTCGACTCGCCGATCAGCGCCAAGGGCAAGCACGTGGTCGTGATCGGCGGCGGCGACACCGGCGCGGACTGCGTAGGCACCGCCCACCGCCAGGGCGCCCTGTCGGTCACCCAGCTGGAGATCATGCCCCGCCCCGGCGAGGAGCGCCCCGGGCACCAGCCGTGGCCCACCATGCCGATGACCTACAAGGTCACCTCCGCGCACGAGGAGGGCGGCGAGCGGATCTACTCCGTCAACACCACCCACTTCACCGGCGACGAGGACGGCAACGTCCGGGAACTGCACCTCGTCGAGGTCGAGTTCAAGGACGGCCGGTTCGAGCCCGTCCCCGGCACCGAGCGGGCCATCCCGGCCCAGCTGGTCACCCTGGCCATGGGCTTCACCGGGACGGACGTGAAGAACGGGCTGGTGGAGCAGCTGGGAGTGGACCTCGACGCGCGCGGTAACATTGCCCGCGACGGCCGGTTCGCCACCAATGTCGATGGCGTGTACGTCTGCGGAGACGCCGGCCGAGGCCAGTCACTGATCGTCTGGGCCATCGCGGAAGGCCGTTCGGCCGCCGCCGCGGTGGACAAGTACCTGGGCGGCAAGACCCCGCTTCCCGCCCCGATCCGGCCCACGGACCGCCCTCTGGTGGTCTGACGGCCCCTGACGGTCCGACCGGCCCCACCCGAACCCCCGGCGCCGCATCGCCGGGAGCTCAACCCGCTGCCCCCGCCAGCGTCGCCGGGCCAACGCGGTCTCCTGGCGCCTGCCCTCTTCCCCGACCAGTTGGAGGGCGGGCGCCGTCGCGTTCCCGCGGCACGCCACAGCCGTTCCCGCGCAGCCGTTCCCGCGCGTTACCCCGCGCTTCCCGGGCCCTTTCCACGCGCTTCCCGGCCGCTTCCGGAACGTTCCCAGGCGCTTCTCACCTGCGCTCTCACCCGCCTCTTACCAGCGCTCCCACCTGCGCTCCCACCTGCGCCTTCACCACCGGGCCGAGAACCGGTTCACAGCTTCCTCCCAGGCTTCCCACAGCGGCCGGAATGCACACCGGGACGGACTGTTGTTCGTCGGTGTCAGGTGGCAGACTGCCGCCGACGGCCGGGGGGCTGCGCGAGTGCGGAGGTTGACTTCGATGGGCACGACTCAGGCAGGCGGAGGCGCCACCGTACGGCGCCTGCTGCTCGGCAGCCAGCTGCGCAAGCTCCGCGAGTCCAGAGGCGTCAGCCGCGAGGAGGCCGGATACTCGATCCGCGCCTCCGAGTCCAAGATCAGCCGGATGGAACTCGGCCGGGTCGGCTTCAAGGAACGCGACGTCGCCGACCTCCTGACCCTCTACGGCGTCGACGCCGAACAGGAACGGGCCAACGTGCTCGGGCTCGTCCGGGAGGCCAACGCCACCTCCTGGTGGCACGACTACGGCGACGTGCTGCCCGCCTGGTTCCAGAACTACCTCGGCCTGGAAGAGGCCGCCGCCGAGATCCGCAGCTACGAGGTCCAGTTCGTCCACGGGCTGCTCCAGACCGCCGACTACGCCCGCGCCGTCATCGCCGCCGGCTGCCACGGCCTCCAGGACGAGGAGATCGAACGCCGCGTCGAGGTCCGCCGCAAGCGGCAGGACCTGCTCACCGCCGAACACCCGCCCCAGCTGCTCGCCGTCCTCGACGAGGCCGCGCTGCGCCGTCCCTGGGGCGGACCGGAGCTGATGCGCGGCCAGCTCGACAGGCTGCTCGAACTCTCCGAACTGCCCAACGTGCGCCTCCAGGTGCGCCCGCTCGGCGGCGCCGCGCTGAGCGCCGAGAGCGGCGCGTTCAGCGTGCTGGGCTTCAGCGAGGCCGAACTCGCCGACGTGGTCTACCTGGAGCAGTTCACCACCGCGCTCTACGTGGACAAGCCCGCCGAGGTCGCCTCCTACCGGCAGGCGATGGACGGGCTGCTCGCCGAGAGCCTCGAACCCGGGCCGACCCGCGACCTTCTGCACTCCGTACGCCAAGAGCTTTGACACGTCAGTACGATGAGGTCCCATCAGGTCGGGCACGAGAGGGATCAGATGCCGTACTTCTCCGAGTTGGCGCTGCAGTACATCGACGGCGAATGGTGCGGCGGCAGCGGCTCCTGGGACATCGTCGACGTCGACCCGTACACCGGTGACAAGCTGGCCACCATCACGGTGGCCACCGTCGCCGAGGTCGACCGCGCCTACCGTGCCGCCGAGCGCGCCCAGCGCGGCTGGGCCGCCACCAACCCGTACCAGCGCCGGCTGGTCTTCGAGCGCGCGCTGCGGCTGGTCGAGGAGCGCGAGGACGAGATCGTCCGGGCGATCACGGCCGAACTCGGCGGCACCGCGCTCAAGGCCGGCTTCGAACTGTCCCTGGTCAGGGACATGCTGCGGGAGTGCCTGCACCTGTCGGTGGCCGCCGAGGGGCGGCTGCTGCCCTCCACCGCGCCGGGCAAGGAGAACCGCCTGCACCGGTTGCCGGTCGGCGTGGTCGGCGTCATCAGCCCGTTCAACTTCCCGCTGTTCCTGGCCCTCAAGGCCGTCGCCCCGGCGCTCGCGCTCGGCAACGGCGTGGTGCTCAAGCCGCACCAGGAGACGCCGATCGTCGGCGGCAGCCTGATCGCCAAGCTCTTCGAGGACGCGGGCCTGCCGCCCGGCCTGCTGAACGTGGTCATCACCGACATCGCGGAGATCGGCGACAGCTTCCTGGAGCACCCGGTGCCCAAGGTGATCTCCTTCACCGGCTCCGACCAGGTCGGCCGGCACGTCGCCACCGTCGCCGCCGCCCACTTCAAGCGCACGGTGCTGGAACTCGGCGGCAACAGCGCGCTGATCGTGCTGGACGACGCCGACCTCGACTACGCCGTCGACGCGGCCGTGTTCAGCCGCTTCGTCCACCAGGGCCAGGTCTGCATGGCCGCCAACCGTGTGCTGGTCGACCGCAGCGTGCTCGCCGAGTTCACCGAGAAGTTCGTCGCCAAGACCGCCTCGCTGACCGTCGGCGACCCCAGGGACCCGGCCACCCACATCGGCCCGCTGATCAACTCCGTCCAGGCCGACGCGATCGACGCCCAGGTCGACCAGGCGATCGCGGCCGGCGCCACCGCGCTGCTGCGCGGAGACACGACCGGCAGCCTCATGGCTCCCACCGTGCTCACCGACCTGGCCGAGGACGCGCCCATCCTGCGGCGCGAACTCTTCGGCCCCGTGGCGCTGCTGGTGCCCTTCGACGGCGAGGACGAGGCCGTCCGGATCGCCAACGACACGCCCTTCGGGCTCAGCGGCGCGGTGCACACCGCTGACGTCGAGCGCGGGGTGCGGATCGCCCAGCGGATCGAGACCGGCATGATCCACGTCAACGGCGGGACCATCGCGGACGAACCCGGGGTGCCCTTCGGCGGGGAGAAGAGCTCCGGGGTCGGGCGGCTCAACGGGGAGTCCACGGTGGACGCCTTCACCACGGTGAAGTGGATCTCGGTGCAGCACGGGCGGGCGCCGTTCCCGTTCTAGGGCGTGGCTGACGAGTCGCGCGCCCGGCGGGGATCGTCGGACACGCCCCGGGGCCGTTCCTCGGACGTCACGCGGCCCGGACCTCCCGGCGGTAGCCGCCGGGGCCCGGCCGAACTCCCGCTTGAACGCCTTCGCGAAGGCGTACTCCGACCCCCGCCCCCGGGGTCCTCGTCGCTCGACAGTCAGTCCGTGGTGAGGACGACCTTGCCCTGGACGGTACCGGAGGCGACCAGCTCGTGGGCCTTGCCGACCTCGGCGAGCGGGAAGGCCTGGGCGACGTGCGGGCGGATCAGGCCCTCGTCCGCCAGGGCGGCGATCGCCTCCAGCGAGGCGTAGTCGGGCTCCACGAAGATGCCGGCGAACCGGCGGCCGGCGGCCTCGATCGCGGCGGCGAGCTCGCGGTCCCAGTGCTCCATGATGCTGACCAGGGTGCCGCCCGGCTTGAGCACCTTCAGGGCGCGGGTGTTCTCGGAGGAGGAGTCGAAGACCACGTCGACGTCCTGGACCGCCTCGGTGTAGTCGGTGGTCCGGTAGTCGATCACCTCGTCGGCGCCGATCTCCTTGAGGAAGGCGTGCTTGGGCTCGCTGGCCAGGGCGATCACGTACGCGCCACGGGCCTTGGCGATCTGCACGGCGAGGTGGCCGACGCCGCCGGCCGCGCGGTGGATCAGCACCCGGTCGCCCTCGCCGACCTCCGCCGCGTCCACCAGGCCCTGCCAGGCGGTCAGCGCGGCCAGCGGCAGTGCGGCGGCCTGGGTGTGGTCCAGGGTGACGGGCTTCCGCGCCAGCTGGCGGGACGGCACGGCCACGTACTCGGCGTAGGCGCCGGCCGCGCGGGGGAAGAACGGCATCCCGTACACCTCGTCGCCCACCCGGAACCGGCCACCGGCCGGCGCCTCCTCGACCACGCCGGAGACGTCCCAGCCCACCGTGAACGGCGGTTCGCC
This sequence comes from Kitasatospora sp. NPDC017646, assembly GCF_044329365.1. Classification (NCBI taxonomy): domain Bacteria; kingdom Bacillati; phylum Actinomycetota; class Actinomycetes; order Kitasatosporales; family Streptomycetaceae; genus Kitasatospora; species Kitasatospora sp. NPDC017646. The sequence continues at coordinate 567,427 of NZ_JBIRJC010000002.1, forward strand.
CAACAGCGGGAACGCCCCGGCCCGCACCGCCACGTCCACCGGGTTCACCCCGGCGGCCTTCACGCGCACCAGCAGCTCGCCGCCCGCCGGCACGGGGCGCTCCACCTCGGCCACTTGCATGACCTCGGGGCCGCCGAACTCCTTCTGCACGATCGCGCGCATCGAACTCTCCCTCGCCCGGTCCAACACCGGCCCCTCGTGGGGCCGTTCTCGATGTGCTCAACAGTAGGGATAGCGGAAGAGCGGATGAATATCCTCAAGTCTTCGCCGGATGTCCGATCGTCTCGCGGGGCGAGCGGATCAGGCCGAGTAGCGGATGAGGCCGTCGGTGACGAGCTCGAAGTCGAAGGGGGCCGGGATCGGCACGCGGTCGCCGAACTTGCCGTGCCACTGCTGGTGGTAGCCGCCGTCGGAGAGATCCGAGTAGAGGGTGATGTCGCCCTCGCGCGGGTCGGTCAGGAGGTAGAGCGGGATACCCATCAGTGGGTAGTCGCGGACCTTGCCGACCAGGTCGTTCTCAGGGTTCGACGGCGAGACGATCTCCACGGCGATGACGGCCTGGTCGGCGGGGGTCGGGTTGCCGGCCGACTCCAGGGGGATGTACGTGAGGTCGGGGTTGCGTAGCTTTCCCACGTTCGGCGAGGCGAGGTCCGTGTTCTCGCTCGGCATCATGTCGGCAGGTTCGTGCGCCTCGAACTGCCTGCGGACCAGCAGGAGGTCGCGCTGATGGATCGCGGACGGTCCGGCCGTCATGATGATCTCGTCGCCGGAGATCTCGATCTTCCATCAGGCCGGGGGCGTCAGGCTCTGCGCGTACTCGAGCAGTCGGGCATGGCGGTCGGGGATCTGGAACTCGCTCATGGCTTCACTCTTCCACCCGGAACGGCACGAAGGCCGTCTGCGCGGGGGCAGACGGCCTTCGCGGAAAGGTGTGACTAGAACACCGGCTGGCCGGCACGGACCAGGCGCCAGGAGTCGGTGAAGAAGTCGGCGGGGTCGATGACGCCCTTGGCCTTGACCCAGGCGATCATGGTGTTGCGGATCTCGTCGGAGTTCGCCCAGACCGACTTGGCGGTGGCGACGTGCGGGAAGTTGCCGCCGCCGTTGGCGCGGTAGTTGTTGACCGCGAGGACGAACTGGGCGTTCGGGTCGATGGGCTTGCCCTGGAAGCTGAGGTTGACGATCCGGCTGCCCTTGGGCTGGGCGATGTCGATGTCGTAGCTCAGGCCGTAGACCGAGTCGTAGTTGTAGTCCGGGGTGTCCTCGGCGTTGGTCAGGGTGTCCTTGTTCACCGGGGCGCCCGCGGCGAGCTGGTTGTAGTACTTGGCCGAGAACTCCAGGTAGTCCTTGAGCTGGGCACCCGTCAGGATGCGGGCCTCCAGGGTGTTCTCGTAGATGTACAGGCCGGCCGCGTCGCGCAGCTTGACCTGGCCGGCCGGGATCAGCGCGGTGCGGTTGAACGGGGCGGCCTGCGCCAGCACGGGGAGGTTGGCGTACTGCCCGCCCGCCAGCGCGGCCTTCACGGCGTCGGCCTGGACCTTGCCGATCAGGTCGATGATCGGGGTGGCCTTGAACCGGGCGTCGGCGATGGACAGCTCGATCTTGCTGTTGCCGATGTTCTGGTTGACGTACGCCACGACCTTCTTGTGCTGGCCGAGGATGGCGTTGCTGATCTCCGGGTTCTCCGGCACGGTGTTGGAGTTCAGCACCCGGGCGGAGACCGAGGCGACCTTCCAGTGGCCGTCGGCGAACTCGACCTCGAAGTCGAAGCAGCTCAGGCGCTGGCCCCAGCACAGCGGCTCGGACAGGACGACCGTCTTGCCGGTCTTCTTGTTGACGATGAGGCGCTGGGCGACCTCCTTGTGGGTGTGACCCACCAGCACCGCGTCGATGTCCGGGACGGTCGCGGCCATCTCGCCGGAGGCGTCCTCGGGCCAGGGGAGCTGGTCGCCGTAGGTGGTGGCCTCGTCGATGCCGGAGTGGGCGGAGACCACGATGACGTCCGCGCCCGCGGCCTTCATCCGGGGCACGTACTTGGCGGCGGTCTCGACGATGCCCGGGAAGACCATCTTGCCGGCGACGTTGGCCTTGTCCCAGATCGCGATGCCGGGGTTGGTGAGGCCGAGGATGCCGACCTTGATCGGGGTGTCCTCGTCCAGCCACACCTCCTTGATCACGTACGGCTTGAAGGCGGGCTTCTCGTTCTTCGCGTGCAGCGCGTTGGCGCCCAGCAGCGGGAACTCCAGCTGGTCCTCGAAGGCCTTCACCGTGGGGATGCCGTAGTTGAACTCGTGGTTGCCGAGCGCGGCGGCGTCGTAGCCCATGAGGTTCATGGCGACGGCCATCGGGTGGTCCGGCACGTTGTCGCCGTCGGTGGCGATCGGCTCGATCCGGGCGTAGTAGTAGGTCAGCTGGGTGCCCTGGATGATGTCGCCCGAGTCGATGAGCAGGCAGCGGTCCCAGCCCTTGTCCTCGCGGACCTGGTTGGCCAGGGTCGAGATCTTGGCGAGGCCGACCGCGTTGTGGGCCTTGTCGACGTACTCCGCGTCGGTGAAGTAGTCCCAGTTGAGCACCCGGCCGTGGAGGTCGGTGGTGCCCATGACGGTGAAGGCCTGGCGGCGGGGCTTGCGCTTGGTGCCCTTGGCGGCCGCCGTGTCCGGCTCGGCGGCCGCGGCGGCGGGGGCGGCGGCGACGACGGCTCCGCCGGCCAGGGCGGCGCCGGCGGCGGTGGCGGCGGACCGGGTGACGAAGTCACGGCGGTTCAGGGACATGGACGACTCTCCCGAGTGGGAACGACGGCGGATTGACCGTCAACTTGTGGACGTACGCGGTGCGTGGCGCGTCCGCGAATGCGGTGACGCGCGTAGAAGGACGCGCGTAGAAGTGTGCCGTGCGGGCCGGGCCGCTGGATAGCCCCCGGACGTTTCCAACAGGTGAGATCTTGGCGACTCGTTCGTGACCGGGATGGGCGGGGGAGGGGGTGGTATGGGACGGGACGGTCGGTTTCCGGCCGCGGTGACAGCCACTCAGCCCAGCTCGGCGGCCAGCTGCTTCACCTCCCGCCCCAGCTCCGCCGCCGGGTCCGGCGCGTCCGGGCCCGCCCACGGCAGCCAGGTCCGGGCCCGCAGGTAACCGTCCACCGCGACCGGCAGCCGGTGCCGGACGATCAGGTCGGCCGTCGGACCGGGCTCCGTCCCGCGCAGCGCCGCCAGCAGCGCGTCCACCCCGGCCGAGGCGGGCAGCGGGACGGTGTCCAGGTAGGCCGTGAGCGCCTCCAGCTCCGGGTCCGGCAGCGGGGCGGCCCTCGAAGGCGGGGGAGGAGACGGGGACGGCGGGGACGGCGAGGGCGGAGGCGGCGGTGGGGGCGGCGGCTTCGGGCCGGGCGTCAGCAACGCGCCGGCCCCGTACAGCCCCGCCACCACCCCCGGCCACCACGCCCCGCCCAGCCCGGCGAAGTGCAGCCCCAGCCCGAGGACGCCGCCCCCGCAGCCGACCAGGTTCCGGGTCGACTCCAGGTAACGCAGCGCCCTCCGGCCGTACCCGTCACTGGTAGCCACGGATCTCCTCGAACACCCCGTCCAGCGAACCGCCGCCGTCGAACAGCTTGCCGCCGCTCACGTCCGCGATCCCCTGCAACTGGCTCACCGCCGCCTCGCCGAACCTGATCGGGAACACCGGGATCGCCCTCTCGGCGGACGGCAGCCCGTCGTGGAAGCGCTTGAAGTCACCACCGGTGGCCCCCTCGTTGCTCTCCCCGTCCGTCATCAGCACGATCGAGGTGAAACGGTCGTCGCCCGCCGCCTTCTGCTGGTCCTCGATCACCCGGTACGCCTGCTCCAGCGAGTCGTACAGCGCCGTCCCGCCCTCCGCCCGCAGCGACTGGACGTCGGTGTCGATCGACGCCAACTCCGCCTCCGGACCCGGCGTCCCACCCGAGGGCGGCACCACGTGCGTCTTCGTCCACTTCACCTGGGACGCGAAGGAGATCAGCGTCACCTCCTCCCGGTCCCGGAACCGCCGCACCCCACGGGTGTCGTCCGTGCCCGTCAGCCGTCCCAGCGCCGTCTTCAGCGAGTTCAGCCGCGCACCCTCCATCGAACCCGAGGTGTCCAGCACGTACACCGTCCTCGACGGGCGGCGCAGCTCGTTCTGGTACGAGGCCAGCAGGCCGTCCGCCACCGCCCGCGTCCCCGGGAAGGGCAGCTCCCGGCGGCGGTCCGTCGGCAGCCCCGCCGCCGGGGCCGCGCCCGCCGTCACCGGGCGGCGCAGCGTCAGCTCCGAGATGCGCTGCTGCACGTCCTGCCTCAACAGGTAGGCGGCCAGCCGCTGGAAGGAGTCCCGCTCGCCCTGCCCCGAGGAGGACAGCAGCGACAGCGGGTAGTCCGCCGAGACCACGCCGTCCACCGGGCGCACCACCGTCAGCCGCTGCTCCGGCGGCAGGGTCTTGTTCATCGACAGCAGCACCGACTCGTAGTTCACCAGCGCGCCGACCTTGCCCGGCTCCGACCGGGTGTACGCCTGCGCCAGCCAGCCCGAGGAACCGGAGGTCAGCTTCTGGCCGGTGAAGAACTGCTTCAGCTGCGGCGTCGCCCTCTGCACGTCCGCCTCGGTCAGCGCCGCCCCCGCGCCCGAGAACGCCGAGGCCACCGCCACCAGGGTGGAGAAGCCGGAGTTCGAGCGCGACGGGTCCGACATCCCGTACGACAGCTTCCCGGCGGAGGCCGCGTCGCCGATCTGCGCCCAGGTCACCTTCGAGCCGTCGCCCCAGCCGAGGTCGTTCAGCACCGAGGATCGAACCCCCACCGCTACCGGGGAGACCATCACCGGGGTCTCCGACAGCACCTTGGACCTGCCGGTCGGATCCAGGCGCAGGTACTGGTTGGACGGGAACCAGACCGCGTCGTACTTGCCGTCCGCCCGGCCCGAGGAGACCGTGTCCGCGCCGTCCAGGGTCCCGGTGAAGGCCAGCTGCACCGTCACCCCGGTCGCCTTGCGGGCGTCGTCCAGGACGGGCTGGAGGTCCTGCAGCTCACTGCCGGCCAGGACGCGCAGCACCCCGGGGCGCGCGGTCTCGGCCAGCGAGTCGGTCGGGTTCGGGTGCGGCGCCGGGCCGGACGACGAGGTGCAGGCGGTGGCCGCGGCGAGCACTGCCGCCAGCGCGGCGATCAGCCAACTGCGTCGCGTGGTCGGGTGGTTCACTTCGGACTCCCCTTCGCCGCTGCGGTCAGTTTGAGCAGGTTGTCCAGGGACGGCACCGGCGACTGCTTCACCTTCGCCGCGTTCAGGTCCTGGGCGAAGGCCGGCTGCTTGCTGCCCCTCACCAGATCGGCGAAGGCACCGGGACGGGCCTGCGGACGGAAGCCGAACCGGGCCTCCAGGGTGCGCAGCACGTCGTCGTCCTGCAGCAGGGCGGCCAGCTTCCTGCCGTTCTCGGTGCGGGCGATGATGGTGTGATCGGAGTAGACCGTGGTGTCCGGGTACATCACCACCGTGTCACCGGCCGACTGGCCCTGCGCCGTCAGCGCGGCGACCTGGGACTCGTACCCGAACAGCAACGGATTGCCGACCCCCGCCTGGAAGTCCCGGAACGGCTCGTCGCTGCTGCTCTTCTGGCCGCCCTGCATCGCGGTCGCCTGGTGCAGCACGGGCCTGGCGGCGTCGACGCCCGCGTCGTCGGAGACCACCTGGTGGTTGTTCAGGACGTACGACAGCAGCGCGACGTACAACGCGCCGGAGGAGGAACTCTCCGGATCGGTGGTGGTGACGTAGATCGGCCCGGCCAGATCGCCGTGGCCCTCGATGCTCGTCAGGTCCTGCCACCTGCGGCCCGCCTTCAGGGCGTTGACGTACTCGTCCATCTTGAACGTCCACACGCCCGAATCGTCCTGCGCCGCCAGCCTGTTGTCCCTGAGGACCTGCGCGACCGGCGCGTGTGCCACCACCACCAGGGGCGAGTAGAACGGCACCAACGGGGAGTCCTGCTGCCCCCAGTTGCGCTGGATCTCACGGGCCGGCGCGGTGCTCGCCGGGAACGCGAAGTCCAGGCCGGAATTGCTCTTCGCCTGCTCGCTCATCGTCCAGGAACCGGTCGAATCGGCGTGGACCTCCAGGCCCTGCTTCGCCAACTCGGCCTTCACCTCGGGACTTTCGAAGAACGCCCGCTTCTCCGAACCGATCAGCCCGGTGACCGTGACCGCCTTCGGCGGTTCCGGGCCGTCGTCCGGGACCAGTGCGTACGTCACCCCGCCCAGCAGGGCCAGGGCGGCGAGCACCCCCAGAGCGCGTCTCATGCCGAGCGCCTCCCCCTCGTCGCTCCCTCCCGGGCGCGGTTACCCGGGGGTGACGAGCGTCCCGCCGGGCGGGGAGCACGGCCGGAAGGGACGGTGAACCGGCGGTGAACACCGTTTCACGGAATCGCATCGGCCGGGGGCCCCGGCAGCGCCTTCGCACCGCCGCGGCGAGGCCTTCGCACACCCGTCCGAGGCCGTGTCAGATTGTTCAACTCGCCTTAGCCCAAAGGTCATCCCGCAGTCCGGACCCACGTCGAGGTTACGCACCGGTAATGCCTACCCTCAGCACTATGCGCCGAGCAAAAATCGTCTGCACCCTCGGGCCGGCCACCGACTCGTACGACCAGATCAAAACCCTGGTCGACGCCGGTATGGACATCGCCCGATTCAACCTCAGCCACGGCTCGCACGCCGAACACGAGGAACGCTACCGCCGCGTCCGCAAGGCCGCCGACGAAACCGGCCGGAGCGTCGGCATCCTCGCCGACCTTCAAGGCCCGAAGATCCGGCTCGACACCTTCGCCCACGGACCCGTACTTCTCGAACGCGGCGACGAGTTCACCATCTCCACCGACAAGGGCGTCGTGGGGGACAAGGACATCTGCGGCACCACCTACGCCGGCCTCGCCGGCGACGTCGGCCGCGGCGAACGCATCCTCGTCGATGACGGACGGGTGACCCTGGAGGTCCTCGATGTCAACGGCCCTCGAGTGCGATGTCTCGTCATCGAAGGCGGACTCGTCTCCGACCACAAGGGCCTCAACCTCCCCGGCGTCGCCGTCTCCGTCCCCGCACTCAGCCACAAGGACGTCGCCGACCTGCGGTGGGCGCTGCGCACCGGGGCCGACCTGGTCGCGCTCTCCTTCGTCCGCAGCGGGCGCGACATCGAGGACGTGCACCGGGTGATGGACGAGGAGGGGCGGCACGTCCCGGTCATCGCCAAGATCGAGAAGCCGCAGGCGGTCGAGAACCTGGACTCCATCGTGGACGCCTTCGACGGCATCATGGTGGCCCGCGGCGACCTGGGCGTGGAGATGCCCCTCGAACAGGTCCCGCTCGTCCAGAAGCGCGCCGTCAAGCTCGCCAAGCGCAACGCCAAGCCGGTCATCGTCGCCACCCAGATGCTCGACTCGATGATCAACGCCTCCCGGCCGACCCGGGCCGAGGCCTCCGACGTCGCCAACGCGGTGCTCGACGGCACGGACGCCGTGATGCTCTCCGGGGAGACCTCCGTCGGCAAGTACCCCGTCGAGACGGTCAGGACCATGGGCCGGATCATCGAAGCCGCCGAGAACGACATCCTGGCCGCGGGGCTGCCTCCGCTGACCACCGGCAGCAAGCCGCGGACCCAGGGCGGCGCCGTCGCCCGCGCGGCGGCCGAGATCGGCGACTTCCTGCACGCCAAGTACCTCGTCGCCTTCACTCAGTCCGGCGACACCGCCCGCCGGCTCACCCGCTACCGCTCCCCGATCCCCGTGCTCGCCTTCACCTACGAACCGGCGGTGCGCAGCCAACTCGCCCTCACCTGGGGCGTGGAGACCTTCCTCGGCCCCTTCGCCCCGACCACCGACCAGATGGTCGAACAGGTCGACGCGGCCCTGCTCTCGCTCGGCCGCTGCCAGAAGGGCGACATCGTCGTCATCACCGCCGGCTCCCCTCCCGGCCTCGCCGGCTCCACCAACCTCGTCCGCGTCCACCACGTGGGGACGCTGGACCTCTGAGGCTCCCTGGGCGGGGGGGGGGGGGGGGGGGGGGGGGGCGCCCGGCGGGGGGGGGGGGGGGGGGGGGGGGGGGGGGGGGGGGGGGGGCGGGGGCGGGGGGGGGGGGGGGGGGGGGGGGGGGGGGGGGGGGGGCTGGGGGGGGGGGGGGGGGGGGGGGGGGGGGGGGGGGGGGGGGGGGGGGGGGGGGG